>JBBRIK010000029.1:0-12905 GCA_038221045.1 Gemmatales bacterium | reverse complement strand
CGCGTCGGCCCTTCCAGCGCCAGTCGTCGGGGGCCTGCTCCTCGACGGCGGTGCCGGTCTGGAGGGTGAGTCTTCGCAGCAGGGTCTCGGGGAGCTTGGCGCGGGCCTTGCAATAGGCGCCGGTGCCGGCGGAGCAGGTGGGCAACCCCAGGGCCAGACGCAGGACCATGACGCGGGCGACGGCGGCGAGGCAGGACTTGGAGGCGCTGAGGCACTGAGCCAGGAAGGCCCACAGGGTAACGGCCGGGGTGTAGAGGTCGTCGTCGCCATCGCCGAAGAAAAGGTTTTCGTCGGCGCAGGCTTTTTGGATGTCCTGTTGGGTAAGGACGTCGGCGAAGGGCAGGCCATCGTCGGTGCCGAAGGAGCGGAGGACGGTGGCGAAGTTGGGACGTTGGGGATACATAGACACGGGGCCTCCCTTGTCTCGAAGACAGCCGGCAGGCGTCTGGAACAAGGAAGGCCCATGAACCGGGTCAAAGTAGAGCAGGAAGGCCCGGTTTCAGGAGGAAAAAAGTCGGCCGAGGACGCCGACAAGATCTTGTCGGCGGTTGGGGTCCGAGGTGCGCGCACAAGGGCATGGAAGTGGCATTCGTGCCAGCCACCATTGTTCCAAGCCATTGTAAGTGAGCGTATTCGCATTCTCTTTCAGGGAATAGAGCCGGCCAGAAAAAGGGCCACGCCGAAGATGGGTCAGGTACCGTTGGTGTCGAAAAGCCTTTTCCGCTTCTTCCTTGAACCGATCATCCAACCAGATGGAAGCGTTCTTCAGAGACTCAGCACCCCAATGATGGGTGTCCAATCGATGCACGCGAAGGAGGAGAGAGAATGGTTCACCAGTTTGGGGGCAGTTTTTCTGTTGAGGTGGCGATGAGGACCTTTTCATCGGGAGCCCACTGAGTCAGAATCCCCACGAGCAGGCTATCGCCTGGCTCCCATTCGTTTGAAGACCTCCCGCTGACGCCGATCCGCCATACGGGACTGCCGGAGAGACCGCGGGGGTCTATGAGTTCCTGGGCAACTCCTGTCTCATCGACCATCAAATCAGGGTCGTACTCGACCGCGAACTGAAAGGACCCCAGGTTTGGCGGCAGGTTTTCAAGGCGCTGCATCGCACCATATGGAAGAGACTTGCTGACCACGCCGCCCAGAAGCCGCAAGGGATAACCGGGTCGTCCCGGAAAGCCATGAAGGAACAGGTAGTCCGCGGCCAGGTTGTCCAGCGAATGGTCGATCCGCGCGGACGGCCAGAAGGCTGCATCCGAGCACGGGTAATCGTCGGGCAAAAAATAGACGGCCAGGTCCGCAAAGGGGTCGATATTCACTGCGCCGTGGACAATGTAGGGCGGTTCGCCGTAACCGGTCGAGATGGCAAGGCCAAAAGGTTCCTTCTTCGCCTCCTCGATGACGTGAAGAGCGGTTAAGATGGCCCGTTTGCCTTTGAGTTTGCATCGTAGCGCCGAGCCGTAATGCCGGCCCATTGATGGATCGGTAACCCCAATCAGGCTGCAGGTAAAGGCGAATGTGTGCCGCGCCATGGCGGACAGCGCGCGCAGGATAAACGCTTCCTTGTCTTGCAACGACAAGCCCTGGCTTTCGGTTGCGCTCGGGATGGTTTCCGGTCGATTCATAAGCTCACTCGACTTTGCGAGACGGATCCTGGAGAGCGGCAGCGATAGACTCGGCCGACTGGCACAGCTTCCGAGCCGACTCGCGCGCCGCTGCCAGCAACTCTTCCCTTGAACTGCCCACCGTCTTCCTGGACGGGCTGGAAATCAAATCGCCCGTCTGTTCGCCGCTGACATCGGCCTCCACAGTCACGCCCTGGTTGGCCGGGGTGAAGGTCATTCCGACCACGACTGGATCGAGGGCGCTGTCAGGCATGAAAAAGGTGTGGTAAGAAAAGAGAAAAAACTTGTCTCCTTTGGTGCGCCCTGCGACAACTCGAATTCCGCCCAACTGTCGGCGAACTTCGGATTCAAGGTCGCGGAGTTGTGCCTGCACCTCTTCATGCACCTTGGTCCACAAGTCCGGGGTAAAGGCCTCTCTTGGGGGCAAAGCTGCAAGACGGTCCAGGTATCTCTTTCGTGCCACGGGCTGAAAAGAAGCAACGGTAGCCGGAGTCATTGCGTACCTCCCATTGCATTCGGTTCCACGACGGCATCGAGCAATAGCTGCGTCAACTTGTGTATTTGGCCCGTGCCGCGTGCCATGGCCCAGGCCTCCAACAGTTCGATATCAACCTCACCTTTGTCATTCACAGGTGCGATGGCAACATGGCCAGGAGTGCCGTCTTGCGTCGGATCGTCGCGAATGGCCATCAACGGCAACTTCAGCTTCTGGATATCGATAGCCTGGGCTTTTCCGCCGGCTCGGATCAACTCCGACATCGACAATCCAGGCTGTTGACCTGGCCGACCATCCGTGTCCTTCTCCGGTCGGGGTGTGAAATTGTCAGCGGTCAAATTGCCCCGACGATAGACGATCACACGGGTTCCACCTGTGGAGTTGGGTTTGCCGGATGGTCCGCCAACCTCCTTGGCATAATAATAGGCAACTCTTTCTCACCGACCGCCGGAACGGCGCGCCAACCGGGCCAGGGCTTTGCGGGCTTGCTCTGTCAGCGCCGTACCCTCGCCGCCGCTTGCCAGGTCCTTGAGCACCGCCACGGCCTCGGGGATGCCGATCCCCTCCAGGATCTCGACCGCCCGGATCGTGCGTAATTCGTCGCCCGAGAGAACGGTCTTGTTCAGTTTCAGCGCCAAGGCTTCCGCCCGTCTGCGCGCCTCGAGGGAAAGACCCTGCTCCGCAATTTTCCTGTCGAGCGACGGAACAGCCAACTGGCCGAGCCCTTCCAGTTCCTTCATGGCCTTCTCGCGTGTCCTGAAGTTCTTGCTGTCGAGATCGGCCAGGCACTGCTCGATGCGTTTCTGGTCGGGATGCGGTGCTGGCTTGACCCGCTCCTTCAGGAAGGGCACCGCCAACTGGGGAGATTGGATCATGGCGTGCATCCCCTCCCAGGCCTTTTTCGAGCCTGCATCATCGTTCTGGGTGAAATCCTTCCAGATGGCCCCCAGGTCGGCTGGCGGCGACGGGCGTTCGCCCTTGTCGGGTGGCGCTGCCCAGGTTCCCACCGCCCACGTCAGAAGCAGTGCCAGCACCAGCACACGCGGCAGATTCGCTTTCATTGTCGAGTCCCTCGGATGAGTGTCTATTGCCTGGGCTGCTTGTTCCCGCGGCGCTCGATCAGAGCGCGGAGGGCCTTTTCGTCCATGTCTCTGCCGATGGAGCGAAAAGAGCCGTCTTCCAGCAAGACCTTGACCTGCTCGTATCCACGCTTGCCAAAGAGGTTCGGCAGCAGCTTGTCGGCGGCGTAGGGAACATCCACGGGCTTGGTCCAGTAGACGCCCGCCTCAGCCGGCAGGTGGGCCAGCAGGATTGTCTCCCTGGCCACGTCGGTTTTACGCACCCCTTTCTTGCCCTCGAAGGCCGTGTTCTCACCAACGAACGCCTGCATCGTGGTCTTCCAGCGGCCGCCCGACCGGCGGCGAGAAGCGACGGGTTGCAGGGCGCTGGGCAGCCTCTTCAGCAAGCGCTTGTTGTGCAGGCTATCCCACGGTTCATCGAGCTTGAATTCGTTGTAAAGGGCTTCCTCGCCCAGATACGGAAGCAGGGCCACCCGCCAGCTCAGGACGGGCCGGCCTTCCCCATCGCAAAGGGCCGCAGGCGGATAGCTGCCGTGCTTCTCATGGTATTTCTCCAGTGCCACGGCCAGTTTTTTGAGATGTTCTTCAACGGGGTCTTTATCGCCCTTCACCTTATCGCCAACGAAGTCGAACGATGCCGAGGCATACCGTCCGAAGGAGACCAGGGTGAAAACGAAAAGCAACTGGGACGATTCCAGTTTCCTGTAAGCCAGGGGCAGTTTGACGGCCAGTCCCTGCCGCTGGACGGGCGCCTCTTTCAGCACGCTGTCGAGTTCGCGCAGGAACCCAAGGCCCACCAGCAGGGAAAAATTTTCGGCGAGGTCGGCCGGGGAGGCCTTGTCCGGGTTCTTGAGCATTTGATCCAGTTCCGCGATGGGTTGCGCCAGTCCCTGCCGGCCCAGATCCAGCGTCTCGCGCAGGGCTGTCTCTCCCTCTCGGGCCTGGTCCTCGTTGAGGAAATTGAAACGGACGCCGAGGTGGATGCCCTTGTCGAGGTCCAGGGTCAGGATTCCGGAGTGCGCCGCGAACAGTTTCTGCATGGACGGCGGCAGAGACAGGCCTCCTTTTTCCTTGCCCAGGAGCTGCGGATTCAAGCCGACGACCACCTGATGCTTCCCCGCCGCCTCCACCAGGGCCGCCTGAAGCGGGCCGCCGCGGTTGGGATGCCTCGACAGTTCGAAGTAGCGGACCAGCGCCTCTTCCGAACCAATGAGGAAAGTGCGCTCATCGACCAGGACCAGGCCGCTCCAGAGTTCCTCGTTGAAGTAGTAGACGTTGTTCCGGTAGACTTTTTCCCGGGACGCGAGAGCTTGGATCAACGGCAAGCGGGCGTAGGGTTTCTTGGTGGTCAGCACCACCACGGCGGACGTCGCCTCCGGGTCCACCGTCGGGAAGGGGTCGCCCAGCGACTGCGGGGTCAACAGGATCAGTGTCATCCGTTCCAGGGTCTCCGGGTCGAGGGGACATTTCTTCTGGAATGTTTTCCAGGCCTCAGGGCCTGCCCTATCGACGAGAAAGCGAAGATCCTTGATCCACTCGCTCTGCCACAGGTTCGTCAGACGGACATGGACGAAGCCGGCGGCATCGCGCGGCACCAGGTCCAGGTCGCCCGGCAGGCCCTCTTTGGCAGGAGGCTTGCTCTCGCCGGGAGCCGCCGCTCGCGCGGACCAGCCTCCCAGGAGAATCGCAACTACAAGGATTGAGGCCAGGCCCCTGGCTTTTCTCATGACCATGCTCCGCGGCAGTAGAAGAGTGGTGGATCGATAGGAGCATCCGGGCAGGATGCCACGACATGCCATGATAATCAGCCGGAGCGTGTAAGGCAAGAACCGGACGGACGCGAGAAAGTCACCCCGAACCGATAGCCCCTGAGCCGTTTTACTTAATTGGGCATGACCGCCTCTTCGGTGATCCGGCAGCGTTCCAGTTCACGAAGCAATTCTCCCACATCGAGAAGCCCGCCTCGATCCGCTTCCTCCACGCCGCGGCGCAGTTCGTCCTCGTCGAAACGCGGCCAGCGCATTTCGAGGTCCGTTTTCAAGGCACGAAGCTTCCCTTTGGTCGTGTCCAGAAGGGACATGTTCGTGACGGTGAAGCCGCGTCCCTGGATGAACTGAACGATCTCATCGACGTCGGCAACCGCTTTGCTGATGGCCTGCAAACTGGAAAAAAGACGGCCCCCTTCTTCGAGGACGTTGCGAATTACGCCCGCAAACAGGTGCTGCATTCTTTCCTGGACGTGCTCCTCGAAGTTATCGAGGAGCGTGGCGGAGAACTGGATGAGTCCCTCCACTCTACCCAGGTCGATACTGCGATCGTTGTCGCCGGTCTTCACGTTCGCACCTCTCGGCAGTAGACGAAGACGGGGCGAGCAGCCCTGCGGCGTTTCTTCCCCCCGAATACATTCTATCTCCCTCAGTTCCTTCATGTTCGAGCCTACTTCGTACCAGGAGGGTCGCGCGCTGTCAAGCACGCGACCCTCCATCTCCCCGATGTACCCCCCTCCCCGCTGACGCCTTGTATGATGATCTCGGCGCGAGTACCAAAAGGCGTGGACTTACTCTCGCCGTATTGTCTTGCGGGGATAGGGATAGCATGTGTCGTCTCGTCATCCAAGGGAATCGAGCAGCGAGGTCCCCCTCACAAGTAGAGTTGAAAAACGTGTTCTCGACAACCCTTCGCGCCGAGCGTTTCGTCTTCGCCGATCTGCGCGAACTGTTCGCGAAGGCCAACGAGGAGAAGTCCGGCGACCATCTCGCCGGCATCGCCGCAGCCTCGGAACGCGAACGGGTCGCCGCCAAGATCGTCCTCGCCGACGTTTCTCTCGGCGATGTCGTCGAGCAGCCCCTCATCGATCCCGGCACCGACGAAGTGAGCCGGCTCATTCTCGGCCTACTTGACCGGCAGGCGTTTCAGCCATTCCGCAGCCTGACCATCGGCGAATTCCGCGAGTTTCTGCTGGCGGACGAACGTACGGAGGCCGACTTCGAGGGCCTGCCTTTCGCCATCACTCCCGAGATCGCCGCTGCTGTCGCCAAGCTGATGAGCAACAAGGACCTCGTCCTCGCCGCCAGCCGCATTCGCAAGGTGACGCGCTGCCGCAACACGATGGGACAGCGCGGCGTCCTCGGCGTTCGCGTGCAGCCCAATCATCCGGCCGACGACGTGGCCGGCATTCTCCTCGCCGCCGTCGATGGCCTGCTCTTCGGCTGCGGCGACGCGGTCCTCGGCGTCAATCCCGCGACCGAATCGGTCGAGACCGTCGCCGCCATTCTGCACGCCCTCAATCGTCTGATCGAGACGTATGAGGTGCCGACGCAGGCCTGCTGTCTCGCTCACGTCACCACGCAACTCGCCGCGCTGAAGGCCGGCGCGCCGGTCGATCTGCTGTTTCAGTCGGTCGCGGGGACGCAGGACGCCAACCGCAGTTTCGGAGTCAACCTGTCACTGTTGCGCGAAGGCCGTGAGCGCGTCCTGGAGCATCACAAGCAGCGCGACGTGGCCTGGGTTGGCGACGACGTGATGTACCTCGAGACCGGACAGGGCAGCGCGCTGTCGGCGGAAGCGCATCACGGCGTCGATCAGTTGACGCTGGAAGCACGGGCGTATGCCGTGGCTCGCGAGCTGCGGCCGTTCCTTGTCAACAGCGTCGTCGGCTTCATCGGGCCGGAGTATCTCTACGACGAACGCCAGATCATCCGCGCCGGGCTGGAAGATCACTTCATGGGCAAGTTGCTCGGCCTGCCGATGGGCGTCGATGTGTGTTACACCAATCACGCCGAGGCCGATCAGAACTCGGCCGACAACCTGCTGATGCTGCTGGCGCTGGCGGGCTGCAACTACTTCATGGGCGTCCCCTGCGCCGACGACGTGATGCTGAACTATCAATCGACGAGCTATCACGACGCCGTCGGAGTGCGTCGTCTGCTGGGGCTGCATCCCGCGCCGGAGTTCGCGCGCTGGCTGGAGGAACGCGGCGTCTACCGCGATGGCGAACTGGTCCTGAGTGAGGGGCCGGCGCGCCAGCGATTGTTGAGTACGGTCGAGAAGGCGATTGGGTAGGTGCCGCGAGCCGAGCGGCACCGCAGAACAGTGCGAGGCGGCTCGCCGGAGTGATCGCTCCCGATACCCAGGGAGCGACCTCGCAGTACAGGTCCGGCTCGGCTCGCCGGACCTACCCCGACCGGCGAACAAAATCCGTCCAGGCTTCGATAGACGGCCCCAGGAAAGCATGATGAAACGTCCTCTCCTTCTACTGCTCCTGTTCGGACCCTCTGCTCTGGGACAGATGCCGCCCGGCGAGCCACTCCCTGCTGAGGCCCTCTTACGCCTCACTTCCGCGCGCTTGCAGCATGGTGGACCGATCACCGCGTTGGCCTTCTCACCCGACGGGAAATCCCTGGCCTCCGCGAGCCGCGATCGCACCATTCGTCTCTGGGACACAGCCAGCGGACGGCTGCGTCACTGCCTCAAGCAGGAGTCCGCCGAGGTCACCTTCTCACGCGATGGCCGGCTCCTGGCCGCCGTCAGCGAAGGACGCATCCGCATGTGGGACGCCTCGACCGGACAGGCGAAAGAGTGGGGGCGCACGCCGAAATCGAGCGTCCTCTGTCTGGCCTTCAGTCCCGATGGCAAGATGCTGGCCACAGGCGGAGAGGAACACGCCGTACAACTCTGGCCTCTTGAGAGCGATAAGGAACTCCGCACTCTCGAAGTGGAAGAGACCGAAATTACCTCGGTCGCTTTCTCACCGGACAGCAAGACCCTCGCGACTGCCTCGCGCAGCGTCGCTTTGTGGAATTCGTCCGGCGTCCTCTTGCGGCGCACTGGCCGCGACTGTCCCGCGACCGTCGTCGCCTTCGCCCCCGATGGCAAGACACTCGCGGCGGGACGCCTCGATGGAGACGTGCTGCTGCTCGATACGTCGGATCTCAGTGAGGTCGGCCGCTTCGAGGGACACCATCGTCGTATCGTCAGTCTCGCCTTCAGCGCCGATGGCCGAACGCTGCTCTCGTCGGGGACCGATCGTTCGGTTCGCGTCTGGGATGTGCCGAGCAAGCGCCAGCGCTGGGTTCGGGAGAATTGCGGCCGCGAGGGACCTACTGCTCTGTCGCCGGACGGTAAGGTGATCGCGCTGGAGTCGCCGGCGCATCGTATCACCCTTTGCAGCGCCGTCACGGGCAAGCCGCTGCCGGCACCCGAGCGGCAAGCGCCCGTCGTCGCGATGAACTGCTCCGCCGATGGCCGGCGTCTGGCGATGGGTCACGACGATGGAACGCTGCGCATCTGGGATTGCTCCACCGGCAAGGAGGTCAGCCGACTCGGAGAGGAAGGCAAGGGCGCGGTCTGTCTGGCCTTCACCCCGGACGGGAAGATGCTGGTCTGGGGCAGTTCCGGGCAGACCGTGCGGCTGAGCGACGTTCTGACGGGCAAGGAGGTCCGCACTTTTGTCGCGGGGGAACGCCGGCCTTATGCGCTGGCCCTTTCCGACCGCGGTCCCTTGCTCGCGGTCAGCTTTCGAGAGCCGCCTGGGAAAACCTGTGTGGTCCACGTCTGGAACGTCATCACGGGCAAGCTCGTGCGGGTCATGCCGCCTTTCACGAAGGGAATCCGTCACCTGAGCCTCTCGGCGGACGGAACGAAACTGGGCGTACTCTCGGAAGCGGAAAACGCCAGTCTCTGGGACGTGGAGAGCGGCGAGGAACTGCGCTCCTGGGCAGGACTCGATCCACGAAGCCCCGCCCTGGCGTTCTCACCGCGCGGGAAGCATCTGGTGCTGTGTCAGGAAGAGGGCATCCTCCGTGTCATGCGTTCGGAAGGTGGGAGAGAAGCGTACAGGCTGGAAGGGCAGAATGAGGCGACGCAGTCACTGGCGTACTCGCCTGATGGCCGGCTTATCGTCGGGGGAGGAGCGGACGGTGCGGTGCGTCTCTGGGAGACCATCAACGGGCAAGAGGTGCTGCGGCTGGACGGTCGGGCTGGCCCGGTTCGGTCTGTGGTGTTTCTGCCGGACCTGCGCGGCGTCGCGACCGCCGGCAGCGACGGGACGACGACGATCTGGAACGTCACGGGCCGGCCGAAGACAGAGCAAAAGACACTGACGTCGAGCGAATTCGAGAAGATCTGGGACCGGCTTGCGGGCAAGGAGGCCGGGCCGGCTCATGCGGACGTGTGGCGGCTGGCGCTTTCCCCCGAGGCGATCCCCCTGCTGCGCGAGGCACTGCGGTCGCTGATCGGCGTCGATCGCGCCGAGGTCGAGAGACTGATCGGACAGTTGGAGCATCCGCGCTTCGTCGTGCGCGAAGAGGCCCGACGACAGTTGCAGTGGTTGGACGGGTCGGTGGAGGAAGCCTTGCAAGCGGCCCTGGACGACAAACCGGTCCTGGAATTGCGGAAGAGGATCGACCTGCTGCTCGCGAGGCTTTCCGAGGGGCCATCCGCGGAGGCGCGAGCGCTGCGGTTGTTCCGTGTGTTCCAGGCGTTGGAGTACGCCGGCAGCAAGGAGGCGAAAGCGCTGCTGAAGCACCTCGCCGACAACGCCTCTCACTTGGCCGTGAAGTTCGAGGCGCGCAGCATCCTCGAGCGCATGAGGTGACAATCCCTCAACACCGAGTCGTTTTTCGAGAGGGTCATCGGTCCGCGACCGGCTGCTTTTTCGCCACGGAGTGAATGTGCGCGGCGGTGAAGGCGAGAGGCGAGCCGACTCGCAGCACCTCCAGGCCGGCGGAACTCGGCCGGCGGACCAGCGTGCCACGGAACGCGATGCCCGTGATGCCGGTGATGCGAACCCGGACGGTCTCTCCCGCGAAGGGCCCGGTGCCGGGCAGGAGCGTCAGGTTGACGAGGTCGCCCACCGCGAGTCCGCGAACCTCTTTTCGCAACTCGACGTCGTCGATGCCTTCCCGGCGACGCATCTCTTCGATGTTCTCGATCTGGACGGGGTTCCTCATGACGGATCCTTTCACCCGCACGGGTCGCAACCCGGCACGGGCAGCCGAAGGGGAGGACACAAAGTTCGCCGTCCCTGGCAACGAGTCAATGCTGTCGCGTGAGTGCCGGCGTGGACGCGACGATGTTCCCATCGCCGTCCGCCACCAGGAAATAGCTGTGAGTCACCCGCATCGTGGCAAGGTCGCCAACGAGGACGTTCACCCGGTAGTGGCCTTCCCACAGTCGCCTGACCTGGAGCCTGCACAGGTTGGCCGGCTGGCCCAACGCATGCAGGACGTGTTTGCCGATCACGGCGTCCAGCGTCTGGTTCTTCTGTTTCTCCTGGTCCGCCGGTTTTTCCTGCTGCTGTTTCGGTGGCATCGCTTCTTTTCGGTGGGAGGAGTAAAAAACAGCCACTCTCCCGACAGGAACTCGCAAAGGATGCGATCTCCCGCCGAGCCAGTGGCATCAGAACGCTTGCTGTCCGCTCCGTGATCTGGCTACTTTCGGAGAAGAGGATGGCATCAGGGAGGAAGAGTGGGGTAATCTTACGACTTGTTCGGCAAAGGACCAACTTCGTTTTCCGGAGTCACGCCTCCGCATAGCGCGAGAAGAGAACCATGAACGACAGTCGCCAATCCCTTTCCGTCCTCGTTCTGAGCGGCCTCTTGCTGCTGCTCGCTCAATCGGCCCACGCCCAGGAGAAGCTCTCCATCTTGAAGGTCGACCCTCCTACGGCGGGGCTGGGTTCCACCTTGAAGGTCACCATCAAGAACTGGCCGAAGGACAAGCCCGCTCCCAGCGATTGGATTCTGTATCTGGACGGCGTGCCGCTCACCGGCACCAAACCGGACAACACCGACGCGAGCGACGGGGTGCTCCGCTTCTCTCTCCAGTACGAGCGCTCGAAGCCGGCATGGGCCATCCTTCTGCGCGACCGCCAATTCGAGCGGCCGGTCACTGTTGCCGTGGGGCCCGCGAGCGGCGTCGAGAAGTCCATCGAGCCGCTGGCGAGTGGCTTCAAACTCGTGGTTATTCCGCTCTGGCCCTTCGTCTTGCTCCTGATGGGGGTACTCGTACTCGTGCTGTTCATCGGGAGCCGGTCGAACCTCCTGCGCGACTCTGACACGAGCGCGACGAATAAGCCGTTCAGTTTGGGCCGGGTGCAAATGGCGTTCTGGTTCGTCATCATCTGGGCGTCGTATCTCTACATCGGGCTGGTGACGTGGGACTATTCGAGCAGCATGAATTCGACCGCCCTCATCCTGATGGGCATTTCCGCGGCCACGGGTCTGGGGGCGGTGCTGATCGACTCGGACAAGCAGAAGCAGACCGAGGCGTTGAAGGCCGAGAAAGCAGCCTTGCCGGCGCAGGTCACACAACTGCAAACGTCGGTCGCCGCCGCCACGGTCGTCGCCGCCGCCCCCGCGAATCCGGCCGCTGCCACCAACCTCGTCGTCCTGAACAACGATCTGCACCAGAAGGAAACCCGGCTCAACGAGGTGAATGCCCAGGTGGCGAAGCGAGACCCCACGCTGACACTGTGTTCGGGAGGCTGGATCGACGATCTCCTCCTCGACGCCGACGGACTCCGTCTGCACCGCTTGCAGATCGTCGTCTGGACGCTGACGCTGGGGGGCGTGTTCGTGGGAGGCGTGATCAACTATCTCGCGATGCCGGAGTTCAACGCCACGCTTCTGGCCTTGATGGGGATCAGTTCCGGCGTTTACGTCGGGTTCAAGTTTCCCGAACGGAAGGCATGAGCCGCACTGCATTGTCGATGCGTACTCACCCGTCCCTGGAGAGGAGGTCGGGCCTTTGTCACAAGGGCAAATAACACGTTGCGAACAGAGCGGTTACTGGTATAGTGACACCTATTCCCAATGCTTTCTCCGCCTCGGCAACCCATGAAGCTCACACGCCGGATTGTTCTGGGCGCGCTGCTGATCGGTTGTGTCGCCGTCTGGTTCTACCTGATGTGGCTCGAGCGGTCGTATGGCCTGGATGCCGAGAACTTCACGCGCATCCAGGACGGCCTCTACATGGGCGGCTCAGTGGAGAAACCTCCGCCCGGCACGCGTGCCGTGCTCAACCTCTGCTCAAAGGCCGATCCCTATCAGTGCGAGGTTCACAAAGCGGAGGCGATCCGCGATGCGGAGCCGGTCCCGAGTATCGACTGGCTGCGGCAGATGGTGGAATTCATCGATAAACAACGCCGCGCCGGCCGTCCTGTCTATGTCCACTGTCGCAATGGAGTCAGCCGCAGTGGCATGGTCGTCACCGCCTACCTCATGTTCAAGAACAACTGGAGCCGCGATCAGGCACTGGCGTTTATCCGCACGAAGCGCGAGATCGTCCGCCCGCATTCCGCGTTCATGAAGTTTCTTCTCGAGTGGGAGGCCGTCTTGAAGGAGCCGCCCACTGACGGGAAGCCATGATTCCGAAAAAAAGACAAGGACTGTCCGGTCGAACTGACAAGCTGCGTTGTACTGGATAGGTCTTGGGACTGACGGGAACTCGTTCGTGGCCCAACAAGTTTCACTCCCACGGAGTGAAAGGAGCAAGGTATGTGGAGACCGATGATTGGCGTCGTCACATTGTGTACTCTGTCCGCGCTGCTTTTCTGGGGGGCGCAGGCCGGCCCCGCGCAGCTGCCCGCCGCCGAGCAACCTGCACCCAAGATCGTTCCTCCGGATAAACCACTCCCCGTTGCGGCCCCGGTTGCCGTGCCGAAGACGGTGGCTGAAGCTGTCCCCGCCCCTCAGCCGGCCC
>JBBRIK010000028.1:0-12918 GCA_038221045.1 Gemmatales bacterium | reverse complement strand
AGGCATCGCGGCCGACCCTGCCGACCATCGTCACCTGCGCCCCGAGGCGAGCGGCGATGACGGCCTGATTGCCGCCCTTCCCGCCATGACAGGTGCGGAACGAATGGGCCGTGAGCGTCTCGCCGGCACTGGGCAGGCGCGGCGCGCGGACGATCAGGTCCATGTTCGACGAGCCGACGACGCAGACTCGAGGGGGCATGGTGTCACTCGATCATGAACTCGGCGATGGCGATGTCGTCATACGGGTTCTGATCGCCCTGGTCCTTCAGCGACACGAACTTGACGGAGCGCACCTTCCCGACTGGCTTCTTCGGCTTGAACTCGAAGTCGCGACGATTGCCGACGCCCTGGTTCTCATCGACCCAGATTTGCTTGCCCTCGGCGTCCAGGAACTCGACGAGGCCCGTGAGGATGGTGTAGCCGTCGAACCACGATGGCTCGCGGTTGCCCACGATACTCACACGCGCCACTGTCACGTCCTCGGGAAAAGTGATCGTAATCCAGGGCTTGGTTCCCTTGGCGGCGGCATCGCCCTTCTGGGTGAACCACGACGTCTCCACGTTGCCGTCGATGACCTTCTCCGGCTCCCAGCCCGGCCAGAAGGTGCTGGCCGTCACCTTCAATTTCGCTCGATGAGTCTTGACGAGCGTGTTCTTGTTGTCGGTGACGACCTTCGGCAGTTGTTTCGGGTCCTCCGGTTTCGTCTGCACCGGCTCCTGTCCTGGTGCGATCGTCACCAGAAGCAGTGCCGTCCCGAACAGGCTGGCCCACGAACTCATCTTCAACATGATGTGTCCTCCGCACGCGGTCCTTGTTCCTCATCCCCACTTGACGATATCCTCTCGCCGCAACACAGGGCAAGGGGAAAGGAACAAGGAACGAAAGCTCATGAGGAGATAGAATGCCGTGACCCCTGCGAGGAGTGCATCATGAGCCGAGTCACCGAGCAGTATCAGCAAGCGAGGCAGTACCTGGCCGGGGGCGTCTCCGCGTCGACGCGCCTCAACAAGGCCCTCGGCCATCCCATGTTCTTCGACCGGGCCGACGGCTGCCGCGTCTGGGACCTCGATGGTCGAGAGTACGTCGATCTCTGTTGCAGTCATGGCGCGACCCTTCTGGGACATGGCGATGTACGCATCCGGAGGGCTGTCGAGAGTGTCCTGGATCGCGGGGCTGCTTGCTCCTACGAGAACGAACTCCATACTGACCTGGCCCGTCTGCTGTGCGAGACGATCCCCTGCTGCGAGCGCGTCCGCTTCACCGGCTCCGGGACCGAAGCGACCATGCACTGTCTGCGCCTCGCGCGCGCTTACACGGGCCGGCAGAAGATCCTGAAACTCGAAGGCAACTTTCACGGCTATCACGATCAGGTCATGTTCGCCATTGGCACTCCCGCCGATCGTCTGGGACCGGAGACGGACCCGACGCTGCATCCCGGCTCGACAGGCATCGCGGCGGGACTCGAACAGAACCTCGTCGTCGTCCCCTACAACAGGCCGGACCTGCTTGAAGCGGCCTTTCGTCGCCATGCCAGCGAACTCGCCGCCGTTATCTGCGAGCCGATCTACTACAACGCCGGCTGCATCATCCCGACTCCGGAGTTCCTGGCCGCCCTGCGGCAGTTGACACGAGACAATGGTGTCCTGCTGATCTTCGACGAGGTACTGAGCGCCTTTCGCATGGCCCCCGGCGGAGCGCAGGAATACCTCGGCGTCACTCCCGATCTGTGTACGCTGGGCAAGGCGGTGGGCGGTGGGATGCCATTGAGCGTCTTCGGCGGCCGGGCCGACATCATGGAACGTCTGATGCCGACCGGCGACTGCCAGCACAGCGGCACCTACAACGGTCATCCCGTCGCTGTGGCAGCGGGTCTCGCGGCCATCACCGCCTATCGCCAGCCCGGCTTTTACGAACACATCCGCGCTGTCGCGGATCGGCTCTACAACGGCTTGCAGGCGATCTTCGAGCGGCATGGCGTCGTCGCCCGCGTTCAGGGACTGGGAGCAAGGTTTGGCATTTATTTCGGCGTGACGGAGAAGGTCTGCAACTATCGCGACGCCGTCAAGCATCAGCGCGAGCGGATGCTTCATTTCATCAAGTCGGCCATCGATCACGGCGTCTATTTCCACGACTACGGCGGCGCGGCGTGCCATCACGGCTTCTGTGCCGCGATGACTCTCGCGGACGTCGAGGATGTGTTGAACCGCCTCGACGACGCGATCAAGACCGCAACGTGAAGTGGAGGGTCGTGTGCGAACTTCCTTCGATGGTTTGCTGGTGGTGGACAAGCCGGGAGGCATCACCTCGCGCGACGCCGTCGATCGCGCTCAGCGCTGGTTTCCGCGCGGGGTGAAGGTCGGCCACACCGGCACGCTCGATCCGCTGGCGACCGGCGTCCTCGTTCTCTGCCTCGGCGCGGCCACGCGCCTGACGGAATACGTCCAGCGCATGGCCAAGACCTACCGCACTACTATTCGCCTCGGCGCTGTCAGCAACACCGATGACGCGGACGGGGTCGTCACGCCTCATCAGGTCGAGATCGCGCCCACGCGCGCGGAGATCGACAACTGCGTGTCCGCGTTCCTCGGCGAGATCGATCAGGTGCCGCCCGCCTACTCTGCCGCCAAGGTCACTGGACAGCGTGCGTACGCTCTGGCCCGCGCCGGCGCGGAAGTGCATCTCGTCTCTCGACGTGTTCGCATCGATGGCATTGACGTGCTTCACTTTCAGTACCCGACGCTCGAACTGGAGGTTCGCTGCGGCAAGGGGACCTACATCCGATCGCTGGCGCGCGACATCGGCGAGCACCTGGGGTGCGGCGGTTACGTCGAGGTGTTGCGTCGGACGTGCGTCGGACCCTTTCGCGCCGAGGACGGTTTGAACCTGGACAGCGACAGCGAGACGGCGCAAAGCAAGTTGTTGCCGATGTCGGCGGCCCTGGCGGATTTGCCGCGACTGACGCTCATGGCGTCCGGCGTGAGCCGGCTGCGACGGGGAGCAGCCGTGCCGCTACAGGAGTGCGAAGGGAACCCAGAGGAGGGGGAGGCAGCAGCGTTCGCCGAGGATGGAACCTGCATCGCCATCGTGCGAATCGACTGTGGTACGTCCGAAGTGAAACCGGTCAAGGTGATTGGCTAATGGGATCTCTCGTTGGCGAACTGCTTTACCTGCCGGACATGCCGGCAGGGGTTGTCAGGAGGGAGGCATCAACGGCGTGTCGCGACTAGCCTCCGAACTGCTTCACCTGCCGGACAAGCCGGCAGGGGTCTGTACAGAGAACGACCCCCGCCGGCTCGTCCGGCGGGTGAAGCAGTTCGGAGGCTAGATGCGGCGAGAGTCCAAGCGGCCCTCTCCTGAAACGACCCCTGCCGGCTTGTCCGGCAGGTGAAGCAGTTCGCCGGCTAGAATTATTTTATCGAGGTGCATCTCGTGTCCTCTCTCCGCGATCACGCTCTGAAAATCTGGCATGCCGCCGTCGATGCCGCGCGACCGCACATCGCCATTCGGGCCGTCATGACGGACTCGTGCGGGCAGCTTCCCGGCCTCCTCGCGTCGGCGCGGCGCATCCTTGTCGCCGGCGCGGGCAAGGCGGGAGCGGCCATGAGCGAGGCCGTCGAGGAGACACTCGGCGACGCTCTCTCAAAGACCGAAGGAATCGTCAACGTCCCCGATCTCGACGGGCCGTCGCGGCTCAAGAAAATCGTCCTTCACGAAGCGCGTCCGGCCGGCAGCAATCAACCGACGGAACGAGGCGTCGCCGGCGCGGAAGGCATCCTGAGACTGTTCGCGAGCGCTGGCCCGGAGGACGTCGGCCTGTGCCTGCTCTCGGGAGGCGGATCGGCCCTGCTGCCCGCGCCGGCGGAGGGCGTGACCCTGGCGGACAAGCAGGAAGTCACCCGGCTGCTGCACGCCTGCGGAGCGACGATCAATGAAATGAACGCCGTCCGCAAGCATCTGTCGCGCATCAAGGGAGGCAGGCTCGCGCAGGCGTTTCACGGCAAGGCGCTGTTTAGCCTCGTCATCTCCGACGTCATCGGCGATCCGCTCGACGTCATCGCCAGCGGCCCCACCGCTCCCGATCCGACGACGTTCGCCAACGCCCTTGCAATCCTCGATAAGTTTCGGCTATTGGAGCGCGTTCCTGCTGGTGTGAAGCGACACCTGGAGCGCGGAGTTCGCGGGGACGTCAGCGAGACGCCGAAGGAAACGCCGGCAAACGTACATCACGTCATCCTGGCGAACAACGCTCTGTCGCTGGCGTCGGCAACACAGACGGCGGAGGGCCTGGGTTATCGCGTCCTCAATCTCGGCTCGTTCATCGAGGGAGAGACGCAGCCGGTGGCGCTGGCCCTTGCGGGAGTGGCGCGGAGCATTCGACGCGACCGCGTCCCGCTGGCCGCGCCGGTGTGTCTGCTGTCGGGGGGCGAGACGACGGTGACTCTGACGCCGGATCATGGCCGGGGCGGGCGCAACCAGGAATTCGCCCTTGCCGCCGGGCTGCATCTGAACGCGACCAAAGACGAGGACTGGCTGGTGTTAAGCGGAGGGACCGACGGCGAGGACGGGCCGACGGATGCCGCGGGAGCGATGTGCGATCGCGCGACGTTTCGCCGGGCCGAGTCGGTGGGGCTCGATGCCCATAGCTACCTGCGGCGTAATGACGCTTATCCATTCTTCGACGCGACTGGCGATCTGATTCGCACGGGCTTGACGCAGACGAATGTGATGGACGTGCGCGTAATCCTGCTGACGTGACTCTCATGTGGGAACGTCGCGGATAACCATTACGCGATGACGCAGCACACGCTCCGCTCCGAAGACTCCGCGTCGCGGCTAACCATCCTTTACTTCTCCAGCATGACGCGCATCAGTCCCTTGCCCGCCTCCAGCATTTGTCCGAAGACCTTCTTGATCTTGCCCGTGTCCGGCTCTCCGCGCAAACAGCGCAGCACACTCACCACGCGCGCCTCATCGAGCCGCGCTGCCAGGAACGGCAGCACGCCTTCCTCGATGCCATACACTTTTCCCACCGACGTGCAAACGGGAACGACGCCTTCCACGAGATCGCCCAACTGCTCCAGCGTCGCCTTCACCGCCTCGCGGATGTGCTGCTCCTTGGGACGAGTTCCCTTTTGCCAATCGTAGGGAGGCTGCCACTCCATCGCGGGCGAGAGCAGATCGATGTGCGTCAGCACCGCCAGCACCGGCGGCATTTTGAGGTCGGTTTTCGACGCGAACCACTCGCGCAGCGACTTCAGCATCTCGATGTCAACCTGGCGTCCGGGATTGCGGACGTGCAGCACCAGGAGCAGCACGTCGGCCGAGCGGGCCGCCTCGCGTGTCGCTTCGACCTGATCCGCTTTCGGACCTTCATGGCCATAGCCCGGAGTGTCGGCAATCACGAGTTGCGCCTCGATGCCGGCTGCCGCCAGGTGATAGCGCTGCACTGCATCCGTCGCGGGCAGGACGTCGGCCCGCGCTTTCTGCTCGCCGAGCAAGGCGTTGACCGTGCTCGATTTGCCCGCCTTGACCTGGCCGAACAGGGCCAGCGACACAACGCGCGCCGTTTCGTCGTCGCCGCGGACCAACTCGCGCCAGCGCTGCGCTCCGATGCGCAGCCGGCCGCTATACAACTCGATCAGGTAGAAACCGAGGCGCTGCACGAATGCGGTGTAGGCCCAGACCAGTAGGTTCTTCTGAATCGCGTCCATCGGCTGCGACACGCCCAACTTCGACGCCGTGTAACGCAGCCCGGTGTTCAAGGGCGAGAACAGGGCCGACACCATCCAGTAGAGTTTGTTGAACGACTGATAGAGGTCGGCCGCCCGTTTGGCCCGTCGAAAATCGCGGATCGTCAGCAGGTGTCCGCCGGGAACGTACTGATCGACCATCTCGGCAAGGTCGCGCGCCGCCAACTCGACGACCGCGAGCATCTCGGGAATCGTCAGCCCGCCGGCCGGGTCCTTGTCCCCAGGGTGATAGTGAGCGGCCAACTCGGTCACCAACGACTGAGCCGTCTTCACATACTGGTCGATATTGGTGAGCATCTCCTCGGTCAGCCCCGTTGGCTCGGCGCGAGTCTCGACGATCTTCCAGGCAACTTTATCGCGCTGGGCGGACACCTCGGGAGGCGTGAAGTCGATGGCATGCAGCAATTGTCGTTTGCGAATCCAGTGATGGGCGAGGAAGTAACCCAGCGCCAGGCTGGCCATCATCGGCCACCAGAGGACGATTCCCGTACCCGTCTGCCAAAGGAAATACGAGCTGGCCGCCACGAGGAACAGTGTCGGGAACGCGGCCAAACCGAGGACGACGAGGATGCGCCAGCGGCTCATTCCTTGCCCCCTTTCGCGCCGAAGCCGGCCCAGTGACGCTCGGCCAGCGTGAGCTGTTCGCGGTAATAGCGGCGAAGGTCCTCGGACTTTGGCACATGACCCTTGTGGATCTGGCCGTAGTAGTAGCAAACCGCCTTCCCCAGGGCGAAGGTCGAGGCGCCGGCCAGTGCGCCGCTGGCCACCGAGCCGACGAAGGGGATGAACTTCGTCACCTCACGCACTGCCTGACGCAACACCAGGCCCAGGCCGAGACTGCCTGCCAGTTCGAGGAAGCGTCCCGCGTTAAACGACTGCTGATAAATCTCCGCGATCTGATGGACCATGCGCGTGTGGATCGCGGGCAGAAGAAACAGGTCGATCCAGGGTATCGGAATCGCGCCCGCGCCGGCCGCCAGCGAACTGTAGCCGATGATGTGCGGCAGGGCCATTTTCTCGAAGAGGTCCTGCAACTCTCCCGTTGTCTGGTCCAGCGCGAGCAGCGTCTGCCGATAGGCGGCCGGCAACATTTCGAGCAGGGACTTCTTCAGTTGCAGGCCGCCGTAATTCGGTTCGGTGAAACCCTCATCCACGGGAGTCAGGTCAATCGGCACGGCAATGTCAAAGAGTCCCTCGAAGCGTTTCTTCTGCTCGTCGAGCGTGCGGCGAAGGTCGTCGGGAATCGCGCTCTGGCCCTCTTGCCCCAGGTCGAAAGGATACGGCGTCGGATGCTGCTGTTGCGGATAGACCTCGTGCAGACAGGTCAGGGCCAGCAGAATGGGCCGTGAGGGCTGGGCCTTCCTCAGCACTCGCAGAGGACCAATGACGCCTTCCAGAGCATGGTCCGACGCCTTGACGGTGACGATGACGACGTGGGCCTCGCGGTCGAAGGCGGCAAGGTCTTCGTGGGGATCGTAGCCGGGTTCTTCGAGACCGCGGGTGTCGAGGAAGGTCAGCAGCGGCGTTTCGGGGGACGGAAACTGATAGCGGCGTGAGAAGCGCGTGCAGGGGCGAAAGCCCTGACCGATCTGGGCGTCGTCGGCCCCCGTCAGATAGCGAATGATCGACGTCTTGCCGCTCTGAGTCTTGCCGAACAGCCAGAACACCGGCACCGGCTGCCGCTGGCGAAGCTGTTCCATGTGCTGATTCAGCCGCGCCTCGCGGGCTGAAGGAGAAAACAGACTGCGGAGCTTGGCGAACATCGACAGGACCTGGGTAGAAGAGGGTGTTCCATCTCAGTTCTCATTCTACGGTCTGAGATTCTCTCGCACCGCCTTCCTTTCCTGCCTTCGCGCGCGGGCGCAAAGCGAGCTTGACCTGGATGGCCCTCACGGAGTATTGAAACGCGGTGAGGATCGGGCCGGACCTGACGGCAGGGACCCAGGGAAGGGTGCCATGGCAGAATCTTTATCGAGCAAGTTGCACAAGTTGCAGCTGTGGGACGGCTGGGAAGAGCCTCCATCCATCGCCGCCCCCGATCTGGGCTGGCCCGGGATGGACCGGCCTGAATTGCTCTATGCCGCTGAATCGCTCGGACCGCGCAGTTTCAACGCGCCCGATACTCTTGAGCCGTTCTCACTGCAGTGGTTTCTGGACGTCGAACATCAGCGGCATCAGCGGCACGCTCGCTGGCTGACGTCGGCGCTCGAATTCAGCAAACACTCAGGCGAGACGCTGCTCGGTCTGGGGACCGGCCTGGGAACGGACTGGATTCAGTACGCCCGTCAGGGCGCATCGGTCATCGCCTGCACCCCCTCGGCGGAGCAACTCGCCCTGGTGAAGCAAAACTTTGAGTTGCGGGCGTTGTCCGCTCGATTTGTGCAAGCGATACCGACAAGTCTGCCGCTCGATCCCGCCTCGATCGACGTGGTCTGCCTGAGCGATCTGCTCCATCGGGTACCCGATCCGTCGGCCATTATCGAAGAAGTATATCGCGTGCTGAAGCCCGGCGGCAAGGTGCTGGCGATCACGGCGGCGCGCTACGACATCGATTTCTGGCGTCACCTGTTGCTGCCGTGGCGCTGGCGACTCCGCCCGCACGTCCCCGCCGAGCCACGGTTCACGGCCCGAGGACTGCGAGGACTGTTTCATCGCTTCGTCGAACATCGCGTCCACAAGCGGCATCTGCGCCGTGCCGACGTGCCGCACGTCTGGCGTCTGCTGCGGACGTCCCTGCTCCAACGGATGATCGGCCGCATGCTGGTCGTGAAAGCTTTTAAGCCACTCAGCTCGGCCCTGTCCCTCCCCCTTGCGGCGTAGCGGTGTTCAGACCGGCACGCTCACGCGCTGCGATGTCCGGCGGACATTCTGGTTCGCCTTCATCTCTTCGATAATCTCGGCTCGAATGCGCAAATAGGTCGCGCCGAAGTCCGGATCGAACTGTCTTCCAAGTCCCTTCTCGATCTCGCCGAACGCCACCTCGACGGCCATTCCCTTGCGGTAGGGACGATCCGAGGTCATGGCGTCGAAGGCATCCGCCAGGGCGACAACCCGCGCGACCGCAGGCGTCTCCGCGCCGGCAAGACCGTCCGGATAGCCCTTGCCGTCCCACCGTTCGTGGTGGGAACGGACGATGGGAATGATCGGCCGAAGATCGCGGATCGTGTTGACGATCTCGGCGCCCTTGACCGTGTGCGTCTTCATGTGCTCGAACTCTTCCAACGTCAGTTTGTCGGGCTTGCGCAGGACCGCGTCGTCGATGCCGATCTTGCCGATGTCGTGCAGAGGAGTGCCGATGCGAATCAGTTCGATCTCGCTCTCGGACATGCTGAGTTTCTGGGCCAGCAGCATCGAGTAAGCGCTGACACGCTGCGTGTGGCCGCCCGTGTACTGATCGCGCAGTTCGACGGCCTGGGCGAGGATGGTAATCGTCTCAAGGAACAGATCGCGCTGCCGGCGCAGCAGCTGTGAACTTTCGATGCCGGCGGAGACGTTGGCGGCAAGGGCGTCGGCCAGGTGCATCTCATCTTGCGTGAAGGGCTTCTGCCAGGGGCTGCGGTCCAGGTGCAGGACGCCGAGCCGTTTGCGTGGGGTCCGCAACAGCACGCAGATGACCGAGGCCATCGCTCCCTCGGCGATGCTCTTGGCCACCGCCAGTTCGGGATCTTCCTCGACGCGATGACACAAGATCGATTCGCCCTTGGTGTAGCAGCGCTGGGCGAGGCTGTGGCTGAAACTAAAGCGACCCCCGATATCGGCTCGTCCCGCAACGATGGCCTTTGGTTCGCCCCGTCCCGTGACCACTGCCTTTAGCTTGAGTGCTCCGTCCGGCCCATCGGCTAGCACGATCGCGCCGCGCTGGGCGTCCAGCACGCTGACAGCGTCATTGAGGATGGAATGCAGAAGGTCCTCCTCACGCTCAAGATGGCCCAGGTGATGGCCGGCCCGGACGAGGGCCAGCAGCTGATCCCCGGCGCGCGGGCAGCGGTTGCTGTCAAACGCGAGATGCCGGATCGCCTCGTCGAAGGACGAGCGCGAGGTAGCCTCGATCTGGAGGCTATCCGTGGCGGCGCGGGTGGCGGCTTCCAGTTCGCGCTCTTCCCGAAGCGACTCGACGACGACGGCTACCTCGCCGAACTGGAGCAGATCGCGCTCCTGCAAGGGCCACTGGCCGGTCCCGAGGCGCACGCCGTTGAGGCGCGTGCCGTTGGTGCTTCCCAGGTCGCGCACCCGCCAGCCGCGTTCGGTGACGCGGATCTCGGCGTGATATCGGCTGACGGAGTTATCGTCGAGGACGACCTCGAGAGGATCGAGCCGGCCGACGCGCAGAAGCTCTGGAGCCTCCCACGTCTGCCCCTTGATCACTCCGTTCAGGCCGCGCAAGCGGATGGTCCGCTTCACTTTGACCTCCTTTACATCCTCCCCGACAGAACAGGGAGGGAATGGCAGTCCGCTTCAGAGTCGAATTCAGTATAGCTTGCACTTTTAGACGAGGTCAGCCTCCCGGATTGTTCCCGGAAAAACTTTGCCAGACATCCCGAACCACTCACTTGCCCAGAATGACCCGCGCCGCGTTCATCCCCGCCGCTCCCATTACACCGCCTCCCGGATGCGCCGCCGAGCCGCACAGATACAAACCCTTGAGCGGCGTTCGATGGCCGGCCCAGCCTGGCAGCGGGCGGAAGAAGAAGAGTTGGTTGAGCGACATCGCTCCCTGAAAGATGTTGCCCCCCGTCAGACTGAACATGCGTTCCAGGTCGAGCGGCGTCAAAACCTGTCGAGCGATCACCGAACGTTTGAAGTTCGGCGCGTATTCGTTGAGCAGATCGAAACAGCGATCCGCGAACGGCTCGCGCTGCTCGTCCCAGGTCGTCCCCTTCAGCTTGTAGGGCGCGTACTGAATGAACATCGACATCAGATGCTTGCCCGGCGGCGCGACGCTGGGATCGACGACGCTCGGAATGGTACAC
The DNA here is from genome assembly GCA_038221045.1 of Gemmatales bacterium. Classification (GTDB taxonomy): domain Bacteria; phylum Planctomycetota; class Planctomycetia; order Gemmatales; family Gemmataceae; genus JBBRIK01. Next base: position 2,198 of record JBBRIK010000028.1, on the reverse strand, counting down.
TCCAGCAGCGGACGCTCCGAGGGCCGGCCATACTTCGCATCGTCGTAAGCGCGTTCGATGTAATCCTGATCCGGGCAGATGTGAATGGTGCCACGATGCTGTGGCCCTGGCTGGGTTCCGGGACACGCCTTGAAGTCCGGCAACTCCGAGAGCGCGACGTTGATCTTCAGTGAGGCGCTCTCGTAGCTGATTCGTTTCACTGCTTCCAGGAAGTCCACCGGCAGATGCTGCGGAGCCAGCAGACGCGTGAAAGTGACGTTCGCGTCGGCATTACTCGCGATCGTCGCGGCGCGCAACTCCTCGCCGCCGGTCAGAACGACGCCGGCTGCCCGCTCGCGCTCGACGAGGATCTCTTTCACCTCGACGCCGCAGCGAATCTCAACCCCGGCGCCGCGAGCGACCGAGGCCAGCGCCTGCGTCAGTCCGCCCATGCCGCCGCGAAGGTAGCCCCAGACGCCGCGCTTGCCGTTCGTCTCGCCCATGACGTGATGAAACAGCACATACGCAGTCCCCGGCATCGACGGGGCGGCCATCGCTCCAATGATGGCGTCGGTGGCCAGCGTGCCTTTCAGCTGCTCCGACTCGAACCAGCGATCGAGAATCGGGCGAGCCGGGCCTGTCAGCACCTCGATGGCCTCGGCCATGCCGGCGCTGCCGAGCTTGCGAAAGCGCCGGCCGAGCTTCCAGAGTCGCCACAGGTCGCGCAGTCCGGGGCGAAGCAGATCGGGAGGCGTCTCATTCAGCGTCGGTTCGACGACATCCGCGACACGTTCCAGCATGGCCTCATAGCGCCCATAGTTCTCGGCGTCGCGCGGGCTGAACTTGGCGATCTCGCGGCGCGTCATCTCGGCGTCGGGGCCGAGGAGCAAATAGCGGCCATCGGGAAAGGGCGTGAAGGAAGAGGGGGAGCGTTCGAGGACGGCGAAGCCATGCTCCTGCAACTTCAGATCGCGAATGATTTCCTTGCGAAAGAGGCTGTTGACATAGGCGGCCGTCGAGACCTTGAAGCCGGGCCAGAGTTCCTCGGTGACGCAGGCCCCGCCGACGAGCGGCCGGCGTTCCAGAACGAGGACGCGCCAGCCAGCCCGGCCGAGATAGCACGCGGTCACCAACCCATTGTGACCCGCGCCGATGATAATTGCGTCGTACTTGCCGGCCATGAGCGCCTCGTTGGAAGGAGGGGAATCGCGTAGACATTCTAGAGGAGAGCTGTTCGCGGCGTAGCGGGAGAATCGACGATGACCGGCGACGACCGATGGATGCAACGCGCTCTCGAACTGGCCGGACGCGGACAGGGCCGAGTTGAGCCGAATCCAATGGTCGGGGCCGTGGTCGTGCGCGAGGGGGTCCTCGCCGGCGAAGGCTGGCATCAGCAGTATGGCGGCCCGCACGCCGAGGTCCATGCACTGAACGCGGCGGGCGAGTCGGCTCGCGGCGCTACTCTCTACGTCACGCTGGAACCGTGCTGCCATCACGGCAAGACTCCGCCTTGCACCGACGCCATCCTGCGAGCGGGAATCGCTCGCGTCGTCGCCGCCATGCGCGATCCGTTTCCGCTCGTCAGCGGCCGAGGGGCCGCTATCCTCCGCGCGGCCGGAATCGTGGTGGAGATTGGCCTGAGAGAAGACGAGGCTCGCCGTCTGAATGCACCCTATCTGACGTTGCTCGGCAAAGGCCGGCCTCACGTCCATCTCAAGTGGGCGATGACGCTCGACGGCAAGATCGCCACGCGGACCGGCGACTCGAAATGGATCAGCAACGCGGCGTCGCGGCGTCGCGTTCACGACCTGCGAGGCCGCATGGACGCCATTTTGTGCGGCATCGGCACTGTCCAGGCCGACGATCCGCTGCTGACCGCCCGCCCGCCGGGAGCCAGGACCGCGACGCGCATCGTCCTTGACAGCGGCGGCCAAATACCCCTAACGTCGCAACTGGTGCGGACGGCCCGCGAGAATCCGACTCTGATCGCCGTCAGCCGAAACGCTGCCTCACTCGATGGGTTACGAGAGCGGGGCTGTGAGGTACTGGAAGCGCCTGAGCAGGATGGCCGGGTATCTCTTGCGGCGCTGCTCGCGGAATTGGGGCGAAGACGGATGACGAATCTGCTGGTGGAAGGAGGCGCGGGAGTGCTGGGCGGCTTCCTCGACGCCCGGCTTGTCGATGAAGTACACGTTTTCGTTGCTCCGCGTCTCGTGGGG
>JBBRIK010000027.1:0-12922 GCA_038221045.1 Gemmatales bacterium | reverse complement strand
AGGGGTCGGCGGTGAAAATGGTGCGCGAGCATGGGCTGGACAGCCTGTGCTGGGTGCTGCTGAACGCGAGCGAGTTTCTGTATCTGCGGTGAGGCGCTACTCCGCAAGCGGAGAGAGAAAGCCCTTCCGCCACAACGACAGGAAATCCATCGACAGGGCGACGGTCATATGGATGGCGGCCCCCATCCAGATCGAGCGCGTCTTCAGGCTCATAAAGCCCAGGGCCACGCCAGCGATAAGCGCGCCGCACGTCTCCAGCATTGGCTTCTGGAAGTGGATCATGCAGTAAGGCACGGCCATGACGAAGATGGCATAGACGCCGAAGCGGTGCTTGGTGCCGTGGACCATGAAGCCGCGAAAGAAGAACTCCAGACCGACAAACTGGAGGAAGTAGCACGCCTCCCAGGCCCAGAAATAGGGCCACAGTGGCTCATCGAGACGCAGATGATAGAAGGGGTACGTCTGCTGAAAGTGCTGCTGACGCGAGACCCAGAACAGCAGCGGCAACATCACCGACAAAAAGACGATGTAGATGGGCCAATCCTTGAGCGCTCCATGCGGCTTGAAGCCGTAGTCGGCGAGGCGCTCGCGGAAGACCAGACGAATCACCAGCCAGGGGATGAAGAAATAGGTCGCGAAGCTGAAGAGCGCCCAGTAGGAGCCACTCGCGATCTCGCGTGTCTCGGGGTTGCTGATCCAGTCGTGAAGTGAATCCGCGAGATCGGGCCGACCCCGGTCTCCGAGAATGCCGGCGACGGTGTACAACGTGCTGCCGCTGGCGTAGTACGCCTGCGCCGTCAGGACGAGGGCGGCGGTGATGAGAACGAGGATGACCTTGACGTCGGCGCGCTTCGATTCGGGACGTGCGAGGAAGGCTCGCTGTTCCGCGTCGAGCCGCGCCAGCGGTTCGCGAAGGAGATAGTTCCAGAGACGTTGCAAGAGGAAATACTCCAGATCCGATCTTGCTGCTTGCGGCTTAGCGGTGTTGCCCGCTACGCCGCAAGCGGCAAGAAGGGACGCCGATCACTTCTTGTCGCAGTAGCTCAGGCTCAGCAGCGCGAACGCCGTCGCCAGGTTGGCGTCACCCTCGCCGAAGGTGCGATCGCCCTTGTTGGTGAAACTGCCGTCCTTGTTCTGACGCTTCTTCATCGCCTCGAACAGGTCCTTGCGCCAGTCGTGCTTCTTGCCGTCGTTGTCGGTGAACATGTCGTCTCCGAGGGCCGTCATCGCCTTGGCGAGAGTGTGATAGTAGTAGTAAAGTCCGGCCGTGCCCATGCCAGGGTTCTCTTCCAGCGTGTAGTGCTTGCTGATCCAGGCCAGCGCTCCCTTGACGCGCGGGTCATCTTTCGAGACGCCGGCGTAGAGGAAGCTCTTCAGCCCGCCGTAGGTCATGGCCCCCAGCGAACGCAGGCCGCCGTCGGGCGTCTTGTGCTTGTTGTCGTCGGAATCGATCGGCGTGTAGGTGAAGCCGCCCTTGTCGTCGTCGCTGGTCTTCTTGGCGAAGGGCTGATCGTTCGTCTCGCCGGGGAGGTTCTGGCAACGGCTGATGAACTTCATGGCCCGCTGCACGGCGGGATCGTTCTTCGGCACGCCGGCGGCGATCAGGGCGTCAACGAGGAACTGCGTGTTCGACAGGTCGGGACGATCGCCTTTCATGTAGCCGGACCCGCCGAACCTCGGATCGCCGGGCGTGACGTCTTCGCCGTACTGCAGTTTCTTCAGGAAGTCGGTCGCATTCTTAATGACGCTGTTGAACTTGCCGTCCTTGTTGGCCTCGGCGAAGCCCATGAGGGCGACGCTGGTGGTGTAGTTGGCCAGGCCCTTGTCGTAGATGCCGCCGTCCTTCTTGATGTTCTTCTCCATCGCCTTGATGGCCTTCTCAACGACGGGGTCACTCGGGCTGACGCCGTTGCGAATCAGCGCCGCCACGACGAGTGCCGTCACACCTGGGCCGGCCAGTTTCGATGAGTAACTGCCGTCAGTCCCTTGGCTCTTTTGAAGGAAGGCGATGGCCCTGTCGCGCATCTCCTTGAGGTCCTTCGCGTCGGGACCGACGTCAGCCCCGCGCAGAGGAATCACCGGCACCAGCAAGGCCAAACAGATGAGAGATCGCATCATGATTGCTACTCCTTCCACGAATCGAAACTGAGGATAGTTCACGCCCCGTATTCAACTCGCATTGTTGATGCCGTCCGTGGCTTCTTGCCGCTCGCGGCTTTGCATTCTGTCGCAACGCCACAACCGGTGACTTGCTCATCACTTCTGGTCATGCTCTGGCCAGACGACCCGCAGGACGGACGCTCGCGCCAGTGTCAGATCGCCCAATTCGGTATGACGGACAACGACACTCTGCCGGTTGAACGATTGCACGACTCCATCCAGGAAGTCGGGCTGGGAATCGAAGCCATTGTCGATCCACAAGCGCACGCGGTCGCGCGGGGGGACCACAACCGATTCTTGGCGCTGGAAAAAGACACCGCGAACCAGTGTCCAGGGCAGGACGCGCTTGCCGAAGCGGCCCTCGAAGACGAGCGCTTCTCTGTCCCCGCGCAAGCATTTCCCGAACACCTGTCCGCCATCCAGCAGCCAGACCTCGTCCTGTTCCGCCTCGCTGGCCGGCCGTCGCGGTTCATCAACAGCGCGGTGCAGGCAGAAGTCATCCACGAGGATCCGTCCCCGCGCCGGCTTTCCCTTCTCCACCTCTTGACACGCCAGCCGAATCGAGACGAGAGGACCGCCAGGGCCACTCCGCAGCGTGTGCCAGATGAGAGTATCATCCATCGTGACACGCAGAGACAGCGGCGAGAACTGGATCACCAGCCGATGCTTCCCGGAAGCGCGAGCTAGCGGGTTCTCCTCGCGCCCGAGTCCCTCGATGCTCGCCTGATAGTGCTTGTCGCCGCCCACGCGAACGTATAGCTCTCGCAGCTTGCGTTCCGTCTGAAAGCCGGCCACGACGAGCCAGCGAGCGTCGGCTGTCTCCTCGTCGAGGAACGTCAACGAGAGACGGCCCTCCGTCAGTTTCTCAGGAAGCACGAACTCCGCCGACTGTCCCGCGACGTTGAGCAGCAGGCCGCGCTCGCGGTGGGAGAACGAACCGATCAGCTTCCAGCCGCGCGGCGCTTTCTCGAACTCATCGGCATGAAGGACGGCCCAGCCGGGAGGCTGCCGCAGCCCGACAATGGCGGCGCAAGGCGCGGTCAGCTTCCCCATCGAGGGGGATTGGAGGAGGACATTATTCCCGTCGATCTCGACGAGGCCGGCCGTCAATCGCTGCCCATCGCGCAAGAGGAGCCGCAACGGCAAACTCGTGCTGAGGATCGGCGAGGAGGACGAACCAAGGCGCACCTCGTGCAGGTCGGCCGCGACAAGGGCGCTGCCCTTCGCCGGCTCGAACTGCCAGCGGCCATCGGCGAACGTCAGTGGTCCTTCGAGTTTACGGCCATCGCGCAGGAGGGCTTCGTCGGCCCTTGCTGCGGCGTTGAGGAGAAGACAGACCAGAGGAGCAATCAGGCAATGGCCCATGTCGAACATTGTAGCGATACAATACGCCCCGGAGAGCGAAGCCCTGGACTCGGTAAGGAGACGATCATGCGGGAGAGGTCGCCGTGGGGAGTGAGCCTGTTCGCACTGCTGCTGCTCTGTCCGCTGGGCCGCGCGGGCCTGTACTTGCCGGTGGAGAAAGACTCCTGGCGGCTGCCCTTGAAGATACGGCACTTTCGCCTGCTCCTCGACGACAGGCAAGGCATTGTCATCCTCCTGGATCCGAATCTCGATCCGAAAGTCAAACCTCCGTTCTACGCGACTCAGATCGTCAAAAACAAGGAGTCGCTCAAAAAGAAGTACACGGATGGGCAATTGACGCTCGACGAGGGCGTCAGCCTGGGTGGTTATTACATCCTCCTGGGCGAGTCCGACAAAGCCATCCCTGTTCTGGAGGACATGCAGAAGCGCGACCGCAAGAACTTCATGCTGATGGCCAACCTGTCGATGGCTTACAACGCGCAGGGGCTCTTTGACCGGGCCGACGCCTATCAGGCGGAGGTCGTGAGTCGCTCCGTCTGGCCGAGCAAGTATCTGGGCTGGCCGCAGGAACGCCTCCGCTGGCAGTTGCGCGTCGAGCAGTTTCACCTGATGCTCGAACGCCAGCGCCGCAAGGAGAACGCCCTGCTCCCGCCAGGAGTTGCCGGCAACAGCGAACTCAGGCTCGACAGCCTCTTCCCTGGCGCTCGCTTTGCTGGCCCGGACGACAAATATGCGGCGGGACTGCCCGATACGGAGACGGAGGACGCTCTGCCGCCCGACGCTGCCGCGATCGTGCAGCAATTACTGCTTTGGCTGCCGCAGGACGATCGCCTGCAATGGTTGCTGGCCGAGGTGTACAACGCCCAGGGTGATCCCCAGGATGCAGAGAGCTTGATGTCGAAGTTGGTCAACAAGGGCCTCTCAGGGAATGGGCTGCGCGAGCATCGCGAGATTCTGAAGCAAGCGATGGTTCAGCCGCCCGCGCCTCCTCCAGACGAAGTCTCCTGGCGGCCGGAACTGCGTTCGGCCGGCGTCGGTGCGGGCATCGGCCTCATCGTGGGCATGCTGCTGGTCTTCCAGTTGCGGCAACTCTTTCGCCGGCCGCCAGGTGCGTCGCGGGTAGCGAATCGACAGGAAACTCAAACATAGCGCAGGGATGCGACAATGTCGGCTCGCGAGGCCTGCCACGCCGGTAGTAGGCCCGCCGCGACACCCACCAGCGCGGTGACCAGCAGGCCGGTGAGAGCGAGGGCCGTCGAGGGCATGAAGGCGATCGTCACTCCTTCCGTCCCCACCGCCAACTTGCTCCACGACAGCGTCGCCAGGGCAGCGCCGACGCCGAGAAGCCCTCCCGCAAGACTGACGATCAACCCTTCCGCCATGACCAATCCGAAGATGCGCGGGCTGGAGAAGCCGAGCGTCTGCAACACCGCATGCTCGCGCACTCGATCCTGCACGGCCATCACGGTCGTCGTTGCCAGCAACGCCAGCACCAGGCCGACACAGGCGTAACCCAGATAGTGAGCGAACCCAATCAGCTCCGCCAGGTCGCCCACCGCGCGAGCCTGAAAGACGCCTCGGGGCCGCGTGTCCGTCGCCACCCGATCGTTGTGAAAAAGAGCGTCGATGGTCCGGCACAGCGTCCGCGGATCGGCGCTCTCGGTCAGCCGGACCTCGAACTGCGTCACAGTGCCGACGGAGTTGAGGCCGCGCGTTCGCTGAAGGAACTCGAGGTTTGTGTAGAGCACGTTCTCCTCCGAGGCGCTGGCGGCGGTGAAGATACCGGCCACCGTGACCGTCACCTCGCCGACCGAGAACTTCTGTCCGGCGCTCAGGCCGCGCCGCGAGGCGATCGCTTGACCCACAAGGGCCGCGTCCCGATGCTTCTCGAACTCCGTCCAGCTTCCCGATACCAGCTTCACATCGCGAGCGCTCCTGAGCTTTTCAGAAGGCACGCCGTTGAAGACGATGACGTCGAGGCTCGCTCGACAGTTGTTCGTGAAGACCTTGATCGGGACCACGTCTTGCACGCCGTCGAGGCGAGCGATCTTGCGCGCGTAGTCCTCGGGCAACTGGCTGGTGCTGGGACAGAAGCGATTCGCCTGAAAGACGATCAGCGTGCGCTCGGCCTCTCGGCCTCGCGTCAGACCGGCCAGCCCTTCGCGCACGGCTCCCACGAAGGTGAAGACGAACAGCGCGACGGCCGAGCCGCTGACCGTCAAGGCGGTGCGCGTCCGATGACGCAGCAGGCCCTTGAGGACGTAAGGAATGAACTTCCACATGATTACACGCTCCTCGACCGCAGGGCGACGCGCGGCTGTTCCGGTTCGAGTAGTTCTCCCTTTTCCAGACGCAACTGTCGCCGGGCGATGGCGGAGGCTTTGGGATCGTGCGTGACCAGCAACAACGTGGTCCCCAGTTCGTCGTTGAGGCGCTGGAGCAAGTGCAGGATCTGCTCGGACGTATCGGCGTCGAGGTCGCCGGTCGGCTCGTCGGCCACCACGATTACCGGATCGGCGACGATGGCCCGGGCGATGCCAACGCGCTGCTCCTGTCCACCCGAGAGCTGGCGCGGATAATGCTCGGCGCGGTCCATCAGGCCGACCGCTTCCAGGGCGATCTCGACACGCTTCGCTCTCTCCGCGCGGGCGAGAGGCAGCAGCAACAGCGGCAGTTCCACGTTCTCGTAAGCCGTCAGCACGGGAATGAGGTTGTAAAGCTGGAAGATGTAGCCGACGTGCGACGCGCGCCAGTGAGCGAGCTGGGAGCGCGACAGTTTCGCGATGTCCGTGCCATCGACGACGATCTGTCCCTGGGTCGGCCGATCGATGCCGGCGATCAGGTTCAGGAGCGTACTCTTGCCCGAGCCGCTCGCCCCCATCAGCGAGACGAAATCGCCCCGTTCGACGTCAAGGCTCACGTCGCGCAGCGGAGTGATTTTCTGCTCGCCTCGCGTGTAGGTGCGCGTCACGTTACGGATTTCCACAAGCGCCATCTTCGTCCTCCCGCTCTAACTTGCGGTTTCGCGTTCCTTCGCGCGCCTCTCTCAATGCTTCCCCTTGTGGCCCGCTTCGCGCGTGCCGTTTCGAGCGATTCCTGCTGCCTCCTCACCCGTCACGACGATTCGCTCTCCCTCGCGCAGCCCTTCCCGGCCTCCGGCGATGAGCCGATCCGCTGCATTGAGTCCCTCGACCACCTCGACAAAGTCGCCGCTGACCGGCCCCAACTTCACACTCCGCTGTCGAGCCACACCGGCAGCCTGATCGGCGATCCAGAGCCGGGAGCCGCCTTCGCTCGACTCGACCAACTGGCGCGGAACCATAAGGCGGAGCGTCTCCGAGGGGACAGCGGATCGGGCCGTCGGGGGTGCCAGGAAGGTCACCTGCACGAGCATGTCGGGACGGATCGTCGCGGGCGGCGACTTGATGGCCACCTTGACCTGCAACGTGTTCTTCTGAATGTCGGCCATTGAAGTCGAGAACAACACCTCGCCCTCCAGCGGCCCCGAAGGGACGGCAGCCGTCTCGATCTTCACCGTTTGTCCAGGGCGGACGCGCGGGACGTCTTCGAGTCGAACGTCCGCCCGCACCTGCAACAAGGCAGGGTCATAGAGCGTGACCACCGTACTGGAGTCCTGCAAACTGCCCGGAGCGAGACCCATCATCCGCATTCCCGGCCGGCCCACCAGAGCCAGGACGCGGCCCGCGACCGAAGCGCGAACGCTGATTCGCTCCAGGCGCAGTTGAGCCGTCTCGACGGCCACCTGCGCTTGCTGGAGGCGAGCCTCAGCGGCTTCGAGAAGCGCCTGAGCCTCGGCCAACTGACGCGTTTCTTCCGTCTTCAACTCCAGGCGTTTCTGGAGAGCATCGCGCCGCTGTTTCTGCGCCTCGACCTCGCGTTTCAGCCGGCCCTCGCGCGCTTCAAGTTCCTCGACCGCCGCGCGGGCGGATTCTTCCTCGTTCCGTGCCTGTTCCAGAACCAGTTCGGGAGTCACCCCTTCCGCAGCCTGCTTGCGTTCGAGGCTGAATCGCGCCTGACGCAGCCGGGCCTTCGCGGATCTCAACTGGAAGGGCAGGCTTGCAAACTCCGTCTCCTTCTGAGCGAAGGTCGCCTCTACTTCCGCCAGGGCGGCGCGGAGTTGGACGGGTTGCTCGTTGTTGGTCCAGGCGCTCTGAAGAGCAGCCTGAGCGCTGGCAACCTCGGCCTTACGCAGACGCAGTTCGGCCTCGGCGCTCTTCAGTGACAGCCGGGCGTCAGTCGCGATCAGCACGGCGACCGGCTCGCCGGCCTTGACCTCCTGCCCCTCGACGACAAGCAACCTCTCGATGACGCCTTCCGTCAGGGATGTGACGACAACCGGCGTCGGTCGCGGCTCGATCCAGCCGGCCGCCTGAAACAGCGGCGTTCCTTCCTGCTGCATCTCGGATCGCGTCGTCAGCACCGGCACGACCGCGACCGGCTTCGAGGGCAGCAGACTGTCCCGCGCCGCCCAGCCGGCCAGGCCGAGAAAGCCAAGCAAGATCGCCGCCGGAAGAAGGTAGCGGGTGATCAGGTGCTTCCCGTGTCGAGACGGCAGGCTGGGCGTGTCGCCGTCCCTGCGGACGGCGAGTTGTCGCAGATCCACGTTCGCATTCATCGCATTGCCTCGTTCACTTTCTGCCCTCCGGCCTGCGGTACAGGCCGGTGGCGAGGACGGTCAAGTTGCCCGGCTCATCCCGTTTCGCCCGGCCTCGGACAACGACAGTCTGCGACTCCTGGACGCCTAGAACCTCCCGAGGACTGTAGGGCAGCGTTTTTCCTTGTTCGTCCGTGAACTTGATCATGGCCGTAGCACGGGCCAAGTCCTCACGCTGCGTTCAGGTGTAGGCCCAGGGGGTGGCGCAGTCCTCCTCGCCATTCTCCTTACAGTCTTTCAGCGACGGATCCACGATGGTGAAGTAGGCGCGGTCCTTGCCGAGTGGCTCCTTGCTGCCGCCGACACGCCCGACGATGACGACCTCCTCGCCGTCCTTCGACTTCTTGCGCACATCGAGGACCGGCCTGGGATCCTCCGGCTCCGTCGCCAGCAGATACTTCTCCTGATCCGTCGCGTCCTGTCTGTCCTTCGGGGAACCTGAGGGACTGTTGCTCTTGCTGCACCCCAGCACCAGCAGGCCGGCCACCATCAGAATCGGCCATCGTTTGACGAACTTGCTCATGTCATTCTCCTTCGTTGAAAAACATCACACGGCCTTCAGTCCATCGACGACAGACAGGCGCATTGCCCGGACCGCCGGCGGGATCGCTCCCACCACGCCGAGCAAGAGCCCTGTCCCGCAGCCGACGATAACGGCGACGCTGTCCACCCGGAGGGTGAACGCTCCCATTGTGAAACGCACCGCCAGACCATTGACCATCAGCAGGGCGAAAATCGCGGCCAGCAGCGACGCGGCCGCAGCCAGAAGAGTCGCCTCCTGAATCAGCGATAGGGCGATGGCGAGATGCACGAACCCCAGCGATTGCAGCGTGGCCAGTTCGCGGACTCGACCCGCGACGGCACCATACATCGTGTTCAACCCGGCGAACACGCCCGCCCCCGCGATTAGCAGGACGACTGCCCAGGCCAGCGTCCGCACCGGAGCGTAGTGCTTCTGAAGCGCCTGGTAGTAAGCCGTCTCCGGAGTGGCCTGGATTTCGAGATCGAGGCGATCCTTGCAAAACTCATCCACATCGCCCAGGGATGCTCCCGGAGCGAGCGTCAGCGCGACCACGTTCAGGTCCTGCCGTTTCATCGCCTGCTGCAGGTCTTCCAGGGGACACCACACCTCGGACTCCAGGGCCGATCCCACAGCGGCGAAGTGTCCGCTTACGCGCCAGCTTCGTCCCTCAAATTGGACGCGGTGGCCGACTGCGAGCGCCTCTCCTCTACACCCCATCTTCGTGCCGACCAATCGTCCGACCAGGACTTCGCCGAGTCCCGGCCATTGTCCTTCGACGATCTGCACCTTGCGCCGCACCAGCAACGCTGACAGCGTCACGCCTCGTACCAGTCCCAGGGACGCCTCGTCACCCTCTGTCGCCATCTCGGTCCCGAGGTACAACTCCGGCGAGGCATAGGCGATCTGGTTGCCATCAGGGCCGGGCCGCCTCTCGACTGCCTCAAGGCTGGCCGTGAGCAGTCCTGTCGTGCGCGCCGGGATGGAGGAGTTCTCCACGTTTTCCGAAGCGCCGAGGGAATGAACGAGGACCACGCGAGGATCGCCGCTGACGGCAAGGCTGGACTCCAGTCCCCGGATAAAGCCGACGACGACGAAAACCAGCAGCACCACGAGCGTCAGCCCCGCGAGCGTCAGGGCGCTGCGTCCGGGGCGGCGGAAGAGATTGCGGATACCGTATTCCCACGGCAAGAGCCGAAGGCCGAGCATGACGTCTCTCCTGAGGGCCGGAAGGCCGGCGGTCTGTCAAAGAGCGATGGTGGGAGGAGTGCGCAGGGGAAGACACCAGCGTCCAGCGCGCACGAGGTGAGGACTCAGACCCGAGGGGGATGGAAGAGATCGCAGGCGGAAGGAGGAGGAGTGAAGTGGGACTGCTCAGCCAGATGACAACCGAGACAGGGAGCGGGATCGAGGACAGGCACGCAGTCTCCGAGGCAGCAGCTTGCTTTGACGGCACAGCAACAGCAGTTCGCCGGGCAGCAAGGAGTCAGAGGAGAGGGGCATGGAACGCGAGGCGTCGTGGCGGTCTGTTCATGGTCCGCCGTCGGTTCTTGAGTGGAGTCGTTCGCTTCCTGGCAACTACAGCAACCACAGCAGTTCGTTGACTGACAGCACGAAGGATTGCCGCGGCACCTCTTCGGAGAATCACCGGTCGTGGGGGTGGAAAGAAGAGAAACGAAAGCGACGACGTTGACTGGCCCATTGACGATGAGCAACATCGCCAGGGTGCAGAGGCCGACCAGACGTGGAAATCGCCGGGAGATCACGAGTGTATGGCGCTTCCAGGAGGAACAGTTCTTCCATCTCGCACGTTGCGACCGTACTGCTGGCATGGTAAGGCTTTTCGAGGAGGCGGTCAATGCAGTGTGGGCCAGCCGGCAGTTCCGCAAGCGAGCCGGCTACAATCAGGCGCGCTGTATCGTCGTTATTGTGAGCGACGATGTCGGCGAAGAACGCTTCTTCTTGCTTCACGGCCGCATCTCGAGCAGGTAGTCCCACAGGTCCAGTTCCACCTGCTGGCGCGTCAGGCGAAACTCGCATCCGAAAACACGCGACCGTTGCCAGCCATCCTTGATGGGAGCAGCGACGAAGCCGTTTTTTCGGCGGTACAGGATCTGGAGCATGACTTCATCTCCCCGCGCATCCACAATCCAGTACTCGGAGACGCCGGCTCGATGGTAGGCAACGCGCAGCCGCTCCGTATCCTTCTCCACCGAACCGTCGCTCAACACTTCGAGGACCCAGTCCGGACTTCCCTCCATGTCCTTGAAGTGACTGGGAGCGTTACGCCGGCGTGTGATGCGAACCCGTCCCTCTCGAAGCGATTTCGTGGTCACGAACGTCGCGTCCGGATTGCTGGCCAGATCAGCTTCTCGATTCGCCAGGAGCATCCCATCCGTGTAGACTCGTCCGAGTTTCTTCTCTTGGTTGAGTTGAAAAATCGCGGCGAAGATGACCCCCTTGACCATGACGTGCAATTCCGGATCTTCGTTACTCATGTCGATGAAGATCTCCCCTTGAATGAATGCAGCCCGGACGTGCTCGGGAAACGCCGGCGAGGTGGCCCATTCGCGAAATCCTTCCAGAGTCGCCGCGCTGGTCGGCATGCGAATCGAGAGACGTTCCGGTTGTTCAGAAGGTGAGGACACACGCGGCTCCATACGCCGTGCAGTAGAAACAGATGCCATATGCGGTCTCCTTCAAGCAAAGTCTTGTGTTCATCATGCCATCAGTGCATCATCATTGCCAGATCAGCCCGTTTCTTCGCTCCACGAAAGGCTGCCTCACGATGCGCATCCGTCTTTGCCTCCTGCTGCTGTTCTGCGTCTCCGCGTCCAACGGCCAGGAGAAGCCCGCTGGCGATTCGCTCAGTCCCTCGTCCTATAGCGCCCTCAAACTGCGATCCATCGGGCCGGCGCTGACGTCGGGCCGCATCTCGTCAATCGCCGTGCATCCGACGGAACGCGCAACCTGGTACGTCAGCGCGGCGAGTGGCGGCGTCTGGAAGACGACCAACGCCGGCACCACCTGGCACCCCCTCTTCGACAACGAAGGCTCCTACTCCATCGGCTGCGTCGTCCTCGATCCGAAGAACCCGCACACCGTCTGGGTCGGCAGCGGCGAGAACAATAGCCAGCGTTCCGTCGGCTACGGCGACGGCGTCTATCGCTCCGACGATGGCGGCCAGAACTGGCGCAACATGGGACTGCGAAGCAGCGAACACATCGCCCGCATCCTCATCGATCCGCGCGACTCGAACACCGTCTATGTCGCCGCCCAGGGGCCGCTCTGGGCGCCGGGAGGCGAACGCGGACTCTACAAATCGACCGACGGTGGCAAGATCTGGAAGAAAGTCCTCGACGTCAGCGAGAACACCGGCGTCACCGACGTCGTCATGGACCCACGCAATCCCGACGTCCTCATCGCTGCCGCCTACCAGCGACGCCGGCACGTTTGGACGCTCATCAACGGCGGTCCCGAAAGCGCTCTCTTCAAGTCAACCGATGCCGGCAAGACGTGGAAGAAACTGACGCGCGGGCTGCCTGGCGCGGAGATGGGCCGTATCGGTTTGGCTCTCGCGCCGAGCGATCCCAATATCGTCTACGCCATCGTCGAGGCGGCCGAGGGACAGGGGATTTATCGCTCCAGCGACAGTGGCGAAAGTTGGGAGAAACGCAATCCTTTCAATGCCCAGGGACAGTATTATTCGACGCTCTTCGTCGATCCGAAGGACAAGAACCGCATCTACATCATGAACGTGGCCATTCGCGTTTCCGACGACGGCGGCCGAACGCTCAAGGAACAGCCGCAAAAGTTCAAACACGTCGATAATCACGTCATCTGGATCGATCCGCGGGACAACAGCCATTATCTCGTCGGCTGCGACGGCGGCATTTACGAGAGCTTCGACCGGGGCCGGCACTGGAAGTTCGTCTCGAACCTGCCGATCACCCAGTTCTACGACGTGACCTGCGACGAGAGCGGCCCGTTCTATCACGTCTACGGCGGCACGCAGGACAACTTCACCCTCGGCGGCCCGGCGCGGAATCGCAGCATTCACGGCATCACCAACGACGACTGGTTTGTCGTCCAGGGAGGCGACGGCTTTCACTGCAAGGTCGATCCGAAAGACCCCAACGTCGTCTACGCCGAGGCGCAGTATGGCATCCTGGTGCGCTTCGATCGCCGCACGGGACAGCGTG
>JBBRIK010000026.1:0-13215 GCA_038221045.1 Gemmatales bacterium | reverse complement strand
GGACCAGTTCCTCGGCCGTCGCCAGGAGCAGGTCCTCCCGCTTGTTGCTCTCGAAGGCGGGGAACTCCTCACGGCTCTCCTGTCCGGTGTTGTGCTCGCGGTAGCGGAACACTCCGCGGCAGAGGACGCCCTTGCGCAGTTCGACCGGCCGCCGCGTGTCTACCAGGAGCTTCGCTCCGAGCCAGTCGGCGAGCGTCTGGGCGCGCCCCAGGACGGCAGACAGCCCGATGATCCGCGGCTTCGAGGCTGCGATGCGCAGCTTCGTGAGCAGCAGTTCGAGCGCGGGCCCGCGCTCGCGGTCCGTGATCATCTGCAGCTCGTCGACGACCACCAGCCCCACCGCCTCCATGAGCTGAGGTTTGCCGACCAGCAGCGCCTGCAGCTTTTCGAAGACGACGATCGCGATCTGGAAGTCCCGCCGTTCGATCTCCTGGTCGAACTCCCGCCGGTCGCGCGACGAGATCACGACCTTGATCCCCACCGGCTCGTAACGGCGGCGCAGTTCCTCGAATTTCTCGGCAGCCAGCGCCTTCTGTGGCACCAGGTAGAAGACCTTCGTGTTCTCGCGGGCCGCTTTCACCGCGGCCATTTCGCCGACGAATGTCTTCCCCGACGAGGTCGGGGAGAAGACGATCAGGTTGCCGTCGCCGAAGAGACCGAACTCCTTCACCGCCCGCTCCTGGACGGGAAGGAGCTCGGGGCCGACTTGCTCTCGCCAGATCTTGAGGATGTCGGGCGGGACGTTGTAGGCCTCCAGCGTATCGACCTTCACTGCGTCACGCGGTCTTCGTTGCGGGGCTGGGATCGGGCTCTGTTCATGGTCGCTCCTTCGTGGCGTCTCCAAGCTACTCCCGGCCTATGACAGAATGGTTCACAGCAAATGTTGACCTCGAAGACTCGTAGGCCGGCGCCCAAGTCGGCCCGCAAGAGGAGAACGGTGCCGCCCCGGCGGGTCGAGCGTTACGCTCCATCTCGGCGCCTCGCCGACGTGCGCGCCCTCCTTAACTCCGGCGAAGGCGCCAGCGTCTACGACGTCGCCGAGCGCTTCGACGTCAGCGTCCGCACCGCGCTCCGCTACATCCGCGCGCTGCAAATCTCGGGTGAGCCGCTCTACGAGGAGGCCGCCGGCCGACGCAAGGTCTGGCGCCTCATGGCCAGTGCCCACCAACAGACGGTCACGCTGACGACCGCGCAGATGGTCGCGCTCTTCCTCTCACGACGCGTGTTCGACTTCCTCGCCGGCACCGGCTTCAAGGAGGACCTCGACGAGGTCTTCGCCAAGCTCGGGGCCCAGCTCAAGCGCAAGGACTTCGCCACCGCCCGCAACCTCGACCGCAAGGTCTTCGACGTGAACGAGGCCTGCCACCTCTACGAGGGCCGCATCGAGGACGTGAACGACATCGTCACCGCGCTGCTGCGCGAGGAGCGGTTGCGGGTCACCCACGAGAGCGTGTCGGGAGGGAAGAAGACGTTCGTCCTCGAGCCGTACACGCTGATGGTCTACAAAAAGGGGCTCTACCTGGTGGGGCTGAGCCACCAGCACGCAGAGATCCGCACCTTCGCCCTCGACGCGTTCCGCGAGGTCGAGTGGCTGCGGGGCCAGAAGTTCGAGTACCCAGCGAACTACCGGCCCGAGCAGGTCACTGAGGGGGCGTTCGGGTTGATTCGCGGGGAGCCGACGCGGGTGCGGATCCTGTTTGACTCGAAGGTGGCCAGGTACGTCGAGCGGGTGATGTGGCACCCGACGCAGAAGTTCAGGCGGACGACGTCGGGCCTGGAGATGACCATGCAGGTGCGGGGGACAACGGAGCTAGCGACCTGGGTGCTCGGATTCGGCGAGGCGGCCGTTGTCGAGGAACCCATCGAACTCCGTGCTGCCGTGGCGACTCGCTTGGAACACGCTGTGGCGCGATATCGATAGCCAGGTCGTGTCGCTATACTCGAGGTATGCGGGGCCTTCATTGCGCGTTTGTTGATGAGTACGGAAATCCGCAAGTCGATGTCACAAAGGAAGGCGTCTCCAAGGCCTTCATTATTACGGCCGTGCTGGTTCCAGAGCGGGACGTTGCGGTCGTGCGGGCTGCTGTCGAGGACGTTCGAAAGAAGCACTTCCAATCCGGCGAGATAAAGTCCAGCGGCATCGCGGGAGACTCCGCACGCCGATTGCGTGTCGTTCGGGACCTGTGCCGCGCCGACTTCCGCTTCTACTCGTTCGTCGTCGACAAGGTTGAGATCTCGCCGAAGAGCGGCCTCATCTACAGGGAACCCTTCATCAAGTTCCTGCACAAGCAGGTGTTTCGGAGGCTCTATCGGGCTTTCCCGGACATACGGATCTTCGCCGACGAACGAGGCCGGCGCGCGTTCATGGATGGCTTCAGGGACTACGTCTACCAAAATGCCGTTCCCGAGCTCTTCACGAAGGCGACATTCGCGTTCGTCCCGAGCAATCAAGAGGTCCTCGTGCAGGCGGCCGACCTGATCTCCGGCACGCTGGCTCGTCGATTCGATCCCGACAAGCAGGAAGAGGGCAACCAGGAGGCATTCGCTCTCCTCGCCGGCCGATGCGCGCTGATCGAGGAATGGCCGCTTCGCCGTCGGCGTTTGCCAGAGATTCAACCCACGGATCGGACCGACGAGGCGACCGACACGCTGATTCAAGAGCACTGCTACACCCAGGCCCTGCTCTTCTTGGAAGAGCACCTGGATAACACGGACGAGGACGTCGTCGCCCAGGTCCACACCCTGCGTCGGCTGATGGATCACTTCGAACAGGTCAGCCCAGACGAGTATCTGCCGACCGGACATCTGATCGACCACCTCGCCGCGATTAGCCCGGCCGAGATCACTCAGCAGTCATTTCGGTCGAGTGTGATCGCACGTCTGCGGGACGCAGGCGTGGTCATCGCTAGCAGCAATCGGGGATACAAGATCCCGTCCACCCTTGCCGACGTCCACAGCTTCGCCGCTCACGCGGATGCCGTGGCTCTTCCGATGCTGTCGAGGTTGAAGGCGGCCCGGGACCAGCTTCTCTTGGCCAGCGCGGGGAGCCTGGACATCCTCGACGGGGAGGCGTTTTCCCGGCTTCGAGATCTGATCGCGACGCTCGGGCCCGCTATCTGACGACGCGGAGCACGGCTCAGCAGTCGGTTCCTCTGACGACGATTGATCGGCCGGTGGGATCCGCTTACTCTGGCGACCGCGAGTGTCAGCCATGCTACATGCGCTGGCGAGGGGGGCGTCAGACCAAATGGAACCGTCAGCGGCGCTGCCCGTAGGGCGGAGCCCTGCCTACACCTCTTGGGAGGCTCGGATCCGGGCCTCTTCCCCGGTTGGGACGGGGGCCCGATGCCGACGTCAGGGGGCCTTCCTCACGCCTTCCTCGCTCTGTTGGCGGCTGCCGCCATCTGCCTTCCGCTACCAGCCACGTCCCGAGACCTGAAAAATGTCGAACCCCTTCTTCGAACGCCCCATCCTCAACTCCCCCTACGAGCGGCCACAGCGTCACTGGGAGCTGGACGACCAGGGGCAGCCGACCCAGAAGATCAGCGAGAACAGGCGGCGCGCCGAGTTCATCACGCCGATCCCGAAGCCCAAGAAGCGGAAGCGCGTCTCGAAGCAGGAAGAGCTGGTCATCGATGAGGGCAAGGGGCTTTCGACGAAGGAGCAGCAGTACGATCCCACGTCGGCCACCATCAACCAGGTTCGGAACCTGGTCGACGGGTGGCGCAGCCTGCCGAATCCCAACGACTGGCAGGTGACGCCCGAGACGGCTCGCCTGCTCCAGCACTGGCGGCACCACAAGTTCACCGGCGTCCGCCCGTTTTTCTGTCAGCTCGAGGCCGTGGAGACGGCTATCTGGCTCTCCGAGGTAGCGCCGCAGGGGTCAAAGATCGCGAAGGGGATGATCGAGCACCTCGCGAATGCCAACCGCGATGCGAACCCCGACCTGATGCGCCTCGCGCTTAAGCTGGCGACGGGGGCGGGCAAGACCACCGTCATGGCTATGCTCATCGCTTGGCAGGCGATCAATGCCGCGCGCAGGCCGCAGAGTCAGAAGTTTACGCGCGGCTTCTTGATTGTCACCCCGGGCCTGACCATCCGCGATCGCTTGCGGGTCCTCCAGCCGCACGATCCCGATAGCTACTACGCCCATCGCGAGCTGGTTCCGACCGACATGCTCGATGACGTCAGTCGGGCGAAGGTCGTCATCACGAACTACCACGCCTTCAAGCTGCGCGAACGGATCGAGCTCTCGAAGGGGGGGCGTTCGCTGCTGCAAGGCCGGGGCGAAGAACTCAACACGCTGGAGACCGACGGCCAGATGCTCCAGCGGGTGATGCCCGACCTGATGGGCATGAAGAACATCCTCGTGCTCAACGACGAGGCGCACCACTGCTACCGGGAGAAGCCGAGCGCTCCGGGCGACGAAGAGGACGACGATGGCCTCAAGGGTGAGGAGCGCAAGGAAGCCGAAAAGAACAACGAGGCGGCACGGCTCTGGATATCCGGCCTCGAAACGGTCAACCGCAAGCTCGGCGTGGCGAGAGTTTTCGACCTTTCCGCCACTCCATTCTTCTTGCGGGGCTCGGGCTACGCCGAAGGCACCTTGTTCCCCTGGACCATGTGCGACTTCTCGCTCATGGACGCCATCGAGTGCGGAATCGTCAAGTTGCCGCGCGTGCCGGTCGCGGACAACATTCCCGGCGCCGAAATGCCCATGTTCCGGAACCTGTGGGAGCACATCCGCCCCAAGATGCCGAAGAAGGGGCGAGGCAAGGCGGAGGAGCTTGACCCGCTCAGCTTGCCGCCTCAGCTGCAGACGGCCCTCGATGCGCTTTACGGCCACTACGAGAAGACCTTCCACCTTTGGAAGAACGCCAAGGTTCGCGTGCCACCGTGCTTCATCGTGGTCTGCAACAACACCTCCACCTCGAAGCTCGTCTACGATTTCATATCTGGGTTTCAGCGGAAGAACGCGGATGGTTCGACGACGCCCCAAAACGGCCGGCTACCTCTGTTCCGCAACTTCGACGAGCACGGGAACGCGCTGGGCCGACCCAACACGCTCCTCATCGACAGCGAACAACTAGAAGCCGGCGAGGCCCTCGACGACAACTTCCGAAAGATGGCCGCAAGCGAGATCGAGCGCTTCCGGCGCGAAATCGTCGAGCGCACAGGTGACGTGCGCCAGGCGGAGACCATCACCGACCAGGAGCTGCTCCGCGAGGTCATGAACACGGTCGGCAAGCCCGATCAGCTCGGCGGCGAGATCCGATGCGTCGTCTCCGTTTCGATGCTCACCGAGGGCTGGGACGCCAACACCGTCACACACGTTTTGGGCGTGCGCGCGTTCGGCACCCAGCTTCTCTGCGAGCAGGTCATCGGGCGCGCGCTACGGCGTCAGTCGTACGAGCTCAACGAGGAAGGTCTGTTTAACGTTGAATATGCCGACATCCTCGGCATCCCGTTCGACTTCACGGCCAAGCCCGTGATCGCGCCGCCACAGCCGCCACGCGAGACGATCCGGGTGCGCGCGGTTCGTCCCGAGCGAGACGCCCTGGAAATCCGATTCCCCCGCGTGGTCGGGTACCGCGTCGAGCTACCAACCGAGCGCTTGGAGGCGGGGTTCAACGAGGACTCGATCCTGGAGCTGACCCCCGAACTGGTTGGCGCCACGGAGACCCAGAACTCGGGGATCATCGGCGAGCGCGCCGATCTCAATCTGGTCCATACATCCGACGTGAGGCCCTCAGAGGTCGTCTACAAGCTGACGCACCACCTGCTCATGTCGAGATATCGTGACGGCGACGGCGCTCCCCAGCTTCATTTGTTCGGCCAGCTCAAGCGGATCGCCCGCCAATGGATCGACGGCTACCTCAACTGCAGGGGCAGCACCTACCCGGCCCAACTCCAATACAAGACTCTCGCGGACATGGCATGTGAGCGGATCAGCGCTGGGATCACGCGCAAGTTTGCGGACTCGCGTCCCATCGCGGGTGTGTTGGATCCCTACAACCCGGTCGGCTCCACAGGCAACGTGAACTTCAACACATCGAAGATCGACCGCTGGGAAACGGACGCGCGTCGCTGTCACCTCAACTGGGTGATCCTCGATAGCGACTGGGAGGGGGAATTCTGCCGTGTAGCAGAGAAACATCCCCAGGTCCGCGCTTATGTGAAGAACCACAGTCTCGGGTTCGAGGTGCCGTACCGCTACGGCTCCGAGATGCGCCGATACCTGCCGGACTTCATCGTGCTCGTCGAGGACGGGCACGGCGAGAAAGACCTCCTGCACCTCGTTGTGGAGATCAAGGGATACCGCGGGGAAGACGCGAAGGAGAAGAAGGCGACCATGGATGCCTACTGGATTCCCGCGGTGAACAACCTGAAGCAGCACGGACGGTGGGCGTTCGCAGAGTTTCGAGACGTCTACGAGATTGAGTCCGCCTTCGCGGCGAAGGTGGAGACTGAGTTCAACAAGATGATCACGTCTAAGACCGCCGCGGCGGCAAAAGCGCGAGCATAGTCATGGCCAAGAAGCCGACCGGCAGCAAGCTAGCCAAGACCGTCGAGGCCATCCGGCACGACGAGGCGACGCGAAAAAACATCCCCACGGCGGAGTACCAGTCGGTCCTCCACAAGAACGAGAAGGATCCGGTACGCGTGGCTTACGACCGGCGCAACCGCGACCTGGACCCGCAGCTAGTATGGCGGGGGAAAGACGAGCAGGACTGGAGCGATCTGGTAGTTCACGCGCCGCCGATTTACATCCAGGAGAAGGTTCATCCGAAGGTCTTGATCGACGATCTGTTGCGAGAGACCCAGGAGCGTGAGCCGGCAGCGGGCAAGCTGCAATTCGACCTATTCGCGGACTTCAACGGCGTGCCGAAGGGGGCGGACAAGACGGAGTTCTATCAGCACGACCAAAACTGGTCGAATCGAATGGTTCTCGGTGATTCGCTCCAGGTCATGGCGAGCCTGGCTGAACGCGAGGGTCTGCGCGGTAAGGTTCAGTGCATCTATCTCGACCCGCCATACGGAATTAAGTTCAACAGCAACTTTCAATGGAGCACGACGAGTCGAGACGTTCGGGACGGAAATACAAGTCACATCACCCGTGAGCCGGAGCAGGTGAAGGCCTTTCGCGACACCTGGCGAGATGGCATTCACAGCTATCTGACGTACCTCCGGGACCGGTTGACTGTAGCGCGCGATCTACTGGCGGAGTCGGGAGCAATATTCGTCCAAATCGGAGACGAAAATGTTCATCGCGTGCGAGTAGTGATGGACGAGGTGTTTGGCGACGAAAACTGCGTCGCTCAGATATCTGTGAAGAAGACAAGCGGAGCGACCAGCGACAATCTGCCAGGGACTACGGACTTCGTTCTTTTCTATGCCAAGGACGTGTCGCGTCTCAAATATCGTCAGGCATACGTTGGACGCGTGCTCGGCGATGAAGGTGACGCCACTTACACCTACAACCAAGACGATGCCGGTGTCCGGCGTCGTTTGAAGGCAGCGGAGCTGAGCGCGCTCCTGTCTTCCGGCGCGGAGGCTCGCATCCTGCGGTTGCAGACGTTGGCAAGTCAGTCGCTAGGACGCTCAAAGGGAGAGGGCGCCGCAAGCTGGTTTCCGGTGATGTTGAATGGCAAGACCGTGAGGCCATCTATGTCTTCACGGTGGAAAACTAACGAGACCGGGATGGCTCGCCTACTGGCGGCCAATCGTCTTGAGCTGACAGGTGCCAGTATCGCCTATGTCAGATTTCACGCGGACTTTTCGGTGTATCCCGTTACGGACCTCTGGGTTGATACGCAGTCGGGAAGCGCCATGGACAAGACCTACGTGGTGCAGACGTCGCAAAAGATTGTTGAGAGATGCCTCTTGATGACCACGGATCCCGGGGATCTAGTTCTCGATCCAACCTGTGGCTCAGGAACTACGGCAACGGTGGCGGAGCAATGGGGCCGCCGGTGGATTACGGTTGATACCTCCCGGGTCGCATTGGCGTTGGCGCGCGCCCGAATCATGGGCGCAAAATACCCGTTTTACCTGCTTGCCGATTCAAGGGACGGTCAGCACAAGGAGGCAGAAGTCAGTCGTGTGGCGCCATCATCGCTTCCTGTGCGCGGCAACATTCGACACGGATTTGTTTATGAACGTGTTCCACACGTCACGCTCAAGTCTATCGTCAGCAATGCAGAGATCGACGTGCTCGCAGACAAGTGGCGAGCCACGCTCGGGCCGCGGCTCGAGTCGCTGAATAAGGCTCTTAAGAAGACGTGGGAGGAATGGGAGATCCCTCGTGAGGCTGAATCAGCCTGGCCTGCAGCAGCGAGAAAGCTTCACGCGGAGTGGTGGGAGGCGCGCGTCGCTCGTCAGAAGGAGATCGACGCCTCTATCGCCGCGAAGGCCGAGTCCGAATTCCTCTACGACAGACCCTACGAGGACAAGTCCAAGGTTCGGGTCGCCGGCCCCTTCACGGTCGAGAGCCTCTCGCCCCACCGCATCCTCGGGGTAGACGAAAACGACGAGCTCATCGACGGACTGGCTGAGCCCGGCTCGACGTACGGAAAGGAGAAGCAGACTTTCTCCGCGATGATCCTGGAGAATCTAAAGACCGCAGGTGTTCAGCAGGCACACAAAGACGACAAGATCAGCTTCACAGCCCTAACGCCCTGGCCCGGTGATCGCGTGTGCGCCGAGGGCCGCTATCTGGAAGGCGACAAGGAGAAGCGCGCAGCCATCTTCATCGGCCCCGAGTTCGGCACGGTCCAGCGTGCCGACCTGGTCGAGGCTGCAAAGGAAGCTGGCGACGCCGACTTCGACGTGTTGATTGCATGCGCCTTCAACTACGAGGCTCGTACGACCGAATTTGCCAAGCTCGGTCGCGTTGCCGTCTTGAAGGCACGCATGAACGCAGATCTGCACATGTCCGAGGACCTCAAGAACACGGGCAAGGGCAACCTCTTCGTCGTCTTCGGAGAGCCCGACATCGACATCGTGCCCATTGAGGTCGGCCAGATTCAGGTTAGGGTGAAGGGGGTGGATGTATTCGATCCATCCACCGGTGAGGTTCGCAGCGACAGCGCCGACGGCATCGCCTGCTGGTTCATCGACACCGACTACAACGAGGAGAGCTTCTTTGTGCGCCATGCCTACTTCCTTGGCGCCAACGACCCGTATAGCTCCCTCAAGACCACCTTGAAGGCCGAGATCAACCAGGAGGCATGGGCGACGTTGAATAGCGACACTTCGCGGCCCTTCCCCAAGCCGAGGTCGGGCCGCATCGCAGTGAAGGTGATCAACCATCTCGGCGACGAAGTGATGAAGGTGTTCAAGGTCGCCTGATGGAGTTCCGGATCGCCGACACGTTCACGGACAGCCTGGCGCGGCTGACGTCGGACGAGCAGAAAGCCGTCAAAACAACGGCCTTTGACCTGCAGGTGAATCCAGCGGGGCCGGGACTCAGCTTTCACAAGCTTGAGAAGGCCAAGGACAAGAACTTCTGGTCGGTACGCGTCAGCAGTGATGTTCGGCTGATCGTGCACAGGACCGACGGTAGCCTGCTCCTGTGCTACGTCGATCATCACGACAAGGCATATCTGTGGGCTGAGCGGCGGAAGCTTGAGACGCATCCGCGGACTGGTGCAGCGCAGCTGGTCGAGATTCGCGAGACCGTTCAAGAGATCGTCGTTCCGCTCTACGTCCAGGCCGAGCGGCCCGCACCGCTCAGGCCTCTTCTCTTCGCGGCGATGTCGGACGATGTCTTGCTTGGGTACGGAGTGCCGTCCGAGTGGGTGGCCGATGTCCGGAAGGCGAACGAGGACACCCTTCTCGTATTGGCGGGGCATCTGCCGGCGGAGGCGGCTGAGGCTCTTTTGGAGTTGGCGACCGGCGGCCAGCCATCACCTTCGAAGCCCGCGGTGCGCAGGGTCTCCGTGACCGACAGCCTCCCAGCGTCGATCGAACACGCGCTTTCAAGCGCTCCACCGGCAGCAATCCCTCCCGGGACGAGGGCTTTCGAACATCCGGATGCTCAGCGCCGTTTCCGCCTGGTGGCGAACCTGGAGGAGCTCGAGCGTGCCTTCGACTATCCATGGGACAAGTGGACGGTCTTCCTTCACCCAGCACAGCGTCAGCTGGTTGAACGCGACTTCAATGGGCCGGCCCGCGTCTCGGGTTCGGCGGGGACTGGCAAGACGATCGTCGCTCTTCACCGGGCCGTGTTTCTCGCGCGGAGCAACCCGGACGCTCGGGTCCTGCTCACCACATTCTCCGACACGCTCGCGAATGCTCTGCGGACCAGGTTGCGGCGCCTCATCAGCAACGAACCCCAGCTCGCGGAGCGTCTGGAAGTGCACGCCATCGACGCCATAGGCCAGCGGCTTTTCGCGTCCCAGAAGGGCCAGGAGAAGATCGCCTCACAATCGGAAGTGCGTGCCCTGGTCGCGAAGGCCGCCGCCGAGGTCCCCGCCCACAAGTTCAGCATTCCCTTCCTGGTTTCGGAGTGGGACCAGGTTGTGGACGCGTGGCAGTTGGACAGCTGGGATGCGTACCGCGACGTTGCTCGCCTCGGCCGCAAGACCAGGCTGCCCGAAAAGCAGCGAGCCGTTCTATGGTCGATCTTCGAACGCGTGCGCGCCCAGCTTGCCGCTGGTCAGCTAAACACGATGGCGGGCGTCTTCACGAAGCTGGCCGCTGCCATGGTGGCCGGCAAGCGCCCCGCGTTCGAGTTCGCTGTGGTGGACGAGGCGCAGGACATCGGCGTTGCCCATCTGCGGTTCCTTGCGGCGCTCGGCGGTGGGCGTTCGAACAGCTTGTTCTTCGCGGGGGATCTCGGCCAGCGCATCTTCCAGCAGCCTTTCTCGTGGCGCGCGCTGGGCGTGGAGATTCGAGGTCGGGCCAGCACGCTGCGCGTCAACTACCGAACCTCCCATCAGATTCGAACGCAGGCCGACCGGCTCTTGGCTGGGGAGGTCTCGGACACGGACGGCAACACCGAGACGAGGGCCCACACAGTGTCGGTGTTCAACGGTCCCGCGCCCCGAACCATCGTCTCTGATTCTGTTCCTGTGGAGACTACCACCGTCGCTGAGTGGCTCCGACAGCTGCTGGGTGTCGGGTTCCTTCCACACGAGATCGCGGTCTTTGTTCGCTCACCGGCACAACTGGAGCGAGCACGGGCAGCCGTGGCCGACGCGGGCGCACCCTACAAGGTCCTGGACGAGAGGGCGGAGACGACATTCGGCCACGTGTCCATCAGCACAATGGACCTCGCCAAAGGGCTGGAGTTTCGTGCCGTCTCCGTCATGGCCTGCGACGACGAAATCGTCCCACTCCAAGCCCGGATCGAATCGATCACCGATGAGGCTGATCTCGAGGAGGTCTACAGCACCGAGCGCAACCTCCTTTATGTCGCCTGCACGCGAGCTCGCGATCAGCTTCTGGTCACTGCCGTCGCGCCCGCGTCCGAGTTTCTGGAGGACATGCGGAGTGACACGAGCCGGAGCCGTTGAAGAGCTTCAGGTCGATGTCGCCGAGCTGCTCGGGGCCGGCAGGTCAGGAGAAGTCGAGATGTCCCCCGCAGTGTCCCACGACGAGTCGCCGCTCATCTGGAAACCACTTGAAGTGGATGCGGAGGCATTCCGCATCGGAAAATTTCACGCCGTCTTTCAGGTGCATCTCCATCAAGTGATCGGCGTCCTTCCACCTGAAGGTGCGGAGCTTCTTTCCGCGCGCTGACAAGTTCTCCTTGTCCTTCGCAGCGAACTCGTCCTTGCCAAAACACCTGCGAGCGTCGACGTCGCCCTGTCCCGCAACCAAGGAGTCGTAGTAGTCGGTGGCGAGGGTCCACAGCAGCTGCGCCACCTTTTCGGGCCTCTGAAACGCGGCCGCTCTCCGCGCTGAGTCCTTTGCGTCGGGCAGAAAAACGATCCGATCGCCGTACATTCGCTCGACCAACTCGACGGTCTGGATCGGCGGCGGCGCACCCTTGAGTGCAGCCGCGAGCTCGGCCACCAGCGAAGGGGTCAGATCGGCCGCCCGGAGCTTGTCTCGAAGCCCCTGAGCTTCGCCGCGCAGTTGCGTGACCTGCGCGCTGAGGCGCCGTGTTCCGTCGTCCAGCTTTTCCAACGCCTCGTCGCGCGCTGTCTCGCTGGCTTCCACGGCCCTTGCAAGTTCGTTCTTGTCCTCCGTCAGACGCAGGATCTCCCGATCCGCCTCTCCGAGCAGCACCTCGAGATCCATGGCCTGCTGCCTCAACTCGGCACCAGAGCTGGTGCCTTGGGCGAGCTGGAGGCGAAGGTGCTCGATCGTCCGAGTGCGCTCCCCGTGATCCTCGTCCTCGATCAGTGAAAAGAATGACGGCGGCATCCTACGGCCTGCCAGTCGGCGGGCGAGCTCGCCTCCCGCGAGTTGGGTGCGATGCTCTTCCGGGATACCCAACAACAGCGACGGCATCAGGAAGGGAAGGCGAAGAGCGGTGCGGCTGCTGTCGTAGCTTCGAATGGCGCCACCGAAGCAACGAAACTCATCGCCGAGGCCGCGGCGCCTGAGAGACTCCGTCAGAGTCCACGTGGCTTCGCCGGAGTTCAAGACTGCAACTGCAGCGATACCTCGGAGCCATCGCTGCAGTTCAGTCGGATTGACCAGTGGCGAATGTGTCTGCTCGTCTGGGCTGACAATCACCCAGGGAACCGAAGCAGAATCAAAGAGGGCGTTCCCGACAAAGGGCTCCACATCCTCGGCCTCGAGTGTGGTGAGGGCCAGCGTCTGGTTCAGCGGACGCACGGCCGGGTACAGCTTCAGCAGGTCTTCGATGATCCGCGGGCGAGGCGATCTGCTCAGCGGCTCAAGGAATTCCGGTGGGGCCGATCGGCGGACGCCATGCTCGACGAGGACGAGCCCCTGTTGTTGCCGCAGCCGGATCTGGTGCTGGAAGAAGACGGCCTGCTGATCGCCGTCGCGGTGGCGATATCGGAGAAGCCAGAGGTCGACAGCCTCCCGGGATTCCAGCTCGTAGTCGTCGATGCCGTGTAGCTTCTTCGCGGCGTGGATGTGTTGCGGTAGCCAACGTGCTGAGCGACAATTACATCGCCCCATCGGCGACGACTACATCGCCCCATTCAGAGCCGCGGCGTTAACCGGTCCGAGGCGTTCTGCTCGAGCAAGAGCAGGATGGCTTCTTGAGATCGGTCAGCGACGGGCAAGTGA
>JBBRIK010000025.1:0-13261 GCA_038221045.1 Gemmatales bacterium | reverse complement strand
GATAGTGCTGTGGGCGCCTGTTCCCAGGGGGCCGACGACCTGGAACTTGCCGATGCGCATGTCTTCCGCCATGATGCCTGCTCGACTTGCCTGGATCGCGAGGGATTCCCTTCTTGCCGCTCGCGGCTTAGCGGTCTTCTGCAAAGCCGCGAGCGGCAAGAAGGGAATCCCTCACGATCCAGGCAAGTCGAGCAGGCATCATGGCGGAAGACATGCGCATCGGCAAGTTCCAGGTCGTCGGCCCCCTGGGAACAGGCGCCCACAGCACCATCTTGCACATTCGGAGAACCGAGGATTCGGCGCACTACGCCCTCAAGGTGGTGCCGATCGATGGTCCCGAGGACCAGAAATTCCTCGAGCAGGCCCAGCACGAGTATCGCGTCGGCCAGATGCTCGATCACGTCAACCTGGCCAAGATCCACGCCCTGGAAACAGTGAAAGACTGGCTGTTCCGCACGCGCAAGGCGCATCTGCTCATAGAGTACGTCAACGGCAAGACGCTGGACACTATCCCGCCGCGCGTCAAACTGTCGCAGTTGTTACAGATCTTCGTACAAACGGCGGCGGGCCTCGTTCACATGCACCGCCGCAACGTCTTCCATGCCGACCTCAAGCCGAATAACATCCTGTTGAGCAAGGCCGGCGAGGTGAAGATCATCGACTTCGGCCTGGCGTGGATCAAGGGGGAGCCGAAGGACCGCGTTCAGGGAACGCCGGAATACATGGCTCCCGAGACGCACAAGCACAAGATGGTCAACGAGCGCACCGACATCTACAACTTCGGCGCGACGATGTATCGTCTGCTCACCCGCCAGCATCCGCCGAGTACGATTTCGGAGGAGGACGGCGGTCTGCCCATCGACGCCAAAATGTGGCAGCGTCTCTTCAAGCCGGTCCAGGAGTACAACGCCAAGGCGCCGGAACCGCTGTGCGATCTGGTCCATCGCTGTCTAGCGTATAATGCCCTCAAGCGCCCCGAACGCATGAGCGAGATCCAGGGTACCCTCGACCGCATGGCCGACGAACTGGTCACCTCTCCCGACGATCGGCTGGAAGCGCTGGAGTGGTAATTAGTAGCTATCAGCTATCAGCTATCAGCAAAGAGAAAGCGGAGGAAAGAGTTTCGCGTTCGGGAAAACCGCTCTGTTTCTACTCTTTGCTGATGGCTGAGAGCTGATACCTGACAGCTCGAAAGAAGGAGAGTCCCGAAATGGCCGAGTACGCGGACCGCGAACACTACATCCCCCTGCGAAAGTCCGATCTGGTCGAGCTTCTCTGTCGCGACAAGCAGATGCCTCGCGGCGACGTGGCGGACTTCCGGCAATTCTGCGTCCTCATCAGTTCCGTCTTTCACTTCGAGTACCTCGAAAAGCTCGAAAGTTTGAAGACTCTGTTCGCGCCCTTCGATCCCGATACGCAGACGAAACTCCTTCAGGATCCCGGCAAGGACGAGCGCGAAACGCTCATGAATCGGCTATTCGCTGAGTTCACGCAACTCATGGAGCGCGCGAACTTCAAGAAACTGACCAAGGCGGACATCGAGGCGGCCGTCGAGGGAGGAGCTAGCGACTGGGGCGTCAATATGAACGTACATTTCGATGTGTTCGAGCACATCGAAATGTACG
Source organism: Gemmatales bacterium (assembly GCA_038221045.1). Taxonomy (GTDB): domain Bacteria; phylum Planctomycetota; class Planctomycetia; order Gemmatales; family Gemmataceae; genus JBBRIK01. Next base: position 11,636 of record JBBRIK010000025.1, on the reverse strand, counting down.
TTCGCGGCGAGGGCAAGTCGAAACGAACGCGCCGGCACAAGGTGTGGTTCTGGAAGTCGGTCGAGAAACAGGTCGAGACCTATCAGCGCGTCGCCCTCGCCGTGAAGATGCGCCCGCACAAGCGCCTGCCCAAAAGCATCGACACGCGCGGCGTCTTCTTCAAGCTGTTCAAGGACATTCCGAAACTGGATCTCGAGATGATTCTGCCGGGAACGACGATCCAGATGCCGGGGACGCAACGTAGTAAGTTCGGAGCGTCGCTGGTGGGTACGATCGGCTACGGCGTCTACAAGGTCTGGTTCGACCTGATGGGGGCCGCGGCGCTCGTGGGCAAGGGGCTGCTGTTCGCCGGACAGGCAGCCCTGGGTCCGATGGTCGTCCTGGGAGGCTATGGCTACAAGCAGTACGCTGGCTACCAGTTCACCAAGCAGGCGTATTCCAAGATGCTGGCCGAGAGCCTGTACTATCAGACACTCGACAACAACGGCGGCGTCCTGACGCGCATCCTCGACGAGGCGGAGGAGCAGGAGTGCCGGGAGGCGATCCTGGCCTACTACTGCCTGCTGCGCTTCGCTCCGCCGCAGGGCTGGACGGCGGAGCAACTCGACGACTACGTCGAACTGTATCTGGAAGGGACGGCCAATCTGAAGGTCGATTTCGAGATCGGCGACGCCATCGAAAAAGTGGAGCGACTCGGAGTCGTCACCAAGGCCGGCAACATGTATCGAGCGGTATCGCTGCCGCAGGCGCTGGAGAAACTGGATTACCGCTGGGACAACTACTTCCAGTATAACAAAGCATGACAAGGTGCCGCTGGCGGCTTTGTACGGGGAGCTTTCATGTCGCGATTCGTGTCGTGTATCGCACTGGCGCTGTTGGCCATGTCAGCACCGGCGCAGACCGAGTTAAAGTGGAAGTGGCGCGCCGGCGATACCTTCTACGTCCAGACTGTCACGAAGGTCAAGCAGACGCTGGTGATCGAGGACCCGCGCGGAGACGTCGTCAAGGCCCCCTGGTCGGCGCGCGGAGCGGCCTGTATCGCTGCCCTCTCGGGAGGCCAGCCGCTGCCTGTCTCCCTGACGCTGGTGCCCCGGCACACTGACCGCGATCGAGAAATCCAGCAGAACTACGAACACTCCAGCCTCGTTCGCTACACCGTCCAGAAGCGTAACGACGACGGCAGCGCCGTGCTCGTGCAGCGCGTCGAGCGGGACCGCAGTGCGGTCAAGGGACCAGAATCGTCGAAGCCGGACCCGACCCTCGAAGACGCCGAGTTGACCCTACATGTCAATATGCGCGGGCAAGTGACGAAGGTGGAGGGCGCGGACAAGCTGCTCGTCCTGCTGGCGGGGGACGACACCGCGAAGCGCGAAGCGCTGCGCGAGATGCTCGACCCGGAGACGTTGCGTATCGCCGCGACCCAGACGTTGGGACTGTTTCCCAAAGAGAGCCTCAAGACCGGTGAGAGCTGGAACTCGACGGCCGAGTTGAAACTTGGCGTCGCAGGGCGGGTCAAGAGCGAGCGCGAATTCACTCTCGACGCGGTCGAGAACCGGGGCGCGACCAGCCTGGCGCGCGTGTCGTTCACGACGAAGGTGAGCGACTATCAGCCGGCCAAGGGCGGAAACCTCGCGTTTCAGGTTGCGGCCGGCTATCTGACGCAGGCGTCGGGGAAGGGCAGTCTGGAGGTGGATCTCGACGCGGGCCGGCTTCTTCGCGGCGAAAGCAGTGTGAAACTGGCGGGATACCTGACGCTCCGCAATTCCGACGTCTTCTATCGAGTGCGTCTGGCGCAGGAGCAGACCGTCACGACCAGGGTGACGGACAAGCTGCCTCCGAAAGAGGAAGCGAAGAAGTGATTGCCAGACCGCCGCTTGCGGCTTAGCGGTTCCCACACGAGCCGCGACCGCCGGGGAGCGGTTGGAAGAAACCGCTAAGCCGCAAGCGGGGGGAAGGAGAGTAGACGCGTGAGAGACGGTGAACGCTCGTTGGCGGTCTTTATCGATTTCGAGAACCTCGCGCTGGGCTTCCAGGGCCGGCGCGAACGCTTCGACATCGGACGCGTGATCGAACGCCTCGTCGAGAAGGGCAAGATCGTCGCCAAGAAAGCCTACGCCGACTGGAGTCGATTCCAGCCGTACACGACGCCCCTTCATGAGTCCGCCATCGAACTGATCGAAATCCCGCGACGCGCTCAGACCGGTAAGAACTCCGCCGACATCCACCTCTGCGTCGATGCGATGGACCTGGCCTACTCCAAGGACCACATCGATACCTTTGTCGTCGTCTCCGGCGACAGCGATTTCTCACCGTTGGTGTCGAAGCTCAAGGAACTCGGCAAACACGTCATCGGCCTGGGCATGCAGGATTCGACCTCCGACCTGCTGCGCGACAACTGCGACGAGTTCATCTACTACGAAGACCTGAATCGTCCGGGCGCTTCGCCGGAGTTGACGCCGGAAGTCAGTTCGCAACTGCCCGAGACGAAGCGAAAAGCGTTCGCCCTGTTGCTCGAATCGCTTCAGGCCCTGCGGCGCGAGAACAAGGAAGTGATCTGGTCGTCGATGATCAAGGACACGATGAAACGCAAGAAGCCCTCGTTCAACGAGGCCTATCACGGCTACCGCACTTTCAGCGAAATGCTGGAGGACGCCCAGAGCCAGGGGCTGCTCGACCTGGAGATTGACAAGCGAAGCCGCACTTATGTCGTGACGCGCTTCGGAACAGAGACGAACACGAAGACGGAAGCAGTGCAGACGGCGAAGAAGAAACGCCGGCGGCGCTCGAAGAAGAAAGCCAGTGCGGAGATCGTGGCAGGTACTCCTGAGTCCATCATGAGCGATCCAACCGGACTCGATGGCGAGGCGAGCGCCCCGCCTTCCGCGGAAGAAGCTGGTCGCGCACCTCACCATGCGGAGACAACTCCTGAGCCGCTGGGTGAGACGAAAGAAGAGTTCGCCCCCTGAGAAGGGCGCAACGCGAACGGCCCCGGAACGCGAAGCGTTCCGGGGCCGTTCCTTTTTACCGTTTGAGGTTCCCTCCTCAATCGTTAACCTTGGACATGGGGGTTGCGCCAACGGGCGCCGGCATCGGCGCGATTGCAGCAGGAGGGGCGTGAAGGATGCTTACCCCTCCGCCTCCCATGCAGCCGTAACAGGGGTCGTGTTCATGACCGGGGCAATCACAAACCCCAGCAGTATGACAGCCTGCGACCGTGAGCGCCAGCATAAAGCAAGCGGCCAGCAATCCGAGCCAGCGACGCATGAGTGGGATTCCTTTCCTGTCCTGTCCTGAGTTCCCCCCATCATCCTTGCGGGGGTATGTTCTGCACTCTTCGCAGGCCACGCTCTCTACATCGACGACGCAGAACACTTGTCTTGAGAAAAATTGCCAGTCTTATTGCCAGTTGCCAGTTGCCAGTTGCCAGTTGCCAGTTGTTGAAGATGACAGATGACCGCTTGCGTTTCGCGCTCCATATTGCGAACCGCAAGCACTACAACTGGCAACTGACAAAGGAGAAAGAATGGACGCAATCATCCTCGCCGCTGGACTCGGAACTCGACTGCGGCCCCATACGTTGACCACTCCCAAGCCGCTGCTGCCGGTGCGCGGACGGCCGATACTCGACTGGACCCTCGGCGCTCTGCCGCCCTGCGTCGATCGGGTTCTCGTCGTCGTTAATTATCTCGCCGAGCAGTTCGACACCTATCTCGCCAGCCAAAGGCACGTCAAGGAGTGGCGGACCGTTCGGCAGACGCAACCACGGGGTACGGGAGACGCTCTGCGCTCGTGCCAGGCGCAATTGCAGTCGGATCGTTTCCTCGTCCTCAATGGCGACGATCTTTTTGGAGCGAACGACCAGGCGCGTCTGGCCGCCTGCGCGGCAGGGCTGATCGTGCATCCAGTGGCAGAACCGCGTCAGTTCGGCATCGCCTTCACCCGCCCTGACGGCTCACTCGAAAAACTCGTCGAGAAGCCGGACCTTCCAGGACCCCAACTTGCCAACACCGGAGCTTATCTCTTTCCGAGGAACGTCTTCGAGATCGAGCTGACCCTGTCGCCCCGCGGCGAGTATGAGATTACCGAATATGTGACGGTGCTGGCGAGCCGGCAGCGCGTCGAGCCGGTCGAGGCTACATTCTGGCTGCCGATCGGGACTGTCGAGGTGTGGGAAGCCGCGCAGCACAACGCGGACGTCGATGTCAGGATGCGAGGCGAGCGCGCCTTGCTCGGCCACTCAAATTGAGCGATTTCTGCTTGACGAAAGTTACTTGGACCGCCTACTATTCTATCAGTGGGTCGCGAGGACGAATCGCGACGGGCTAGACAAGCCGGACCAGTAGCGATTCTGGTCGCGAAATGCCGGGTGACGCTAGCGGAAGGAGGTGGTCTCATAATGTGTAGTGGTAACCAGGTGGGGCTGTTCTGATACAGCCGACGGGCTGCCGTCGGTGCAGTCCCAATGCATGTAGTCTGACTGTAGGCAGCCCCGGTGACGACCTCACCGGGGCTGTCGTTTTTCTCATTCCATTGAGGCCCTGAGACCCCTGGTTTCAGGGCTTTTTTTGTTTTGTTTCCCTCGCTGGTTCGTTATCGTCCGCCCCGTCACGACGGTTGACCAGTCGGGGACAAGCCGCTCAGGAGACCCAGAGATGATCGTCGTCATGAAACAGAGCGCCACCCCACAACAGATCGCTCACATGGTCGAACTGGTCGAACAACTGGGCCTGAAAAGCCAGGTCATTCAGGGAACCGAACGCGCCGTCATCGCCGCCCTCGGCGAGAAACGCGACGGGGCCAAGCAGTCGCTCGAACAGGGAGACGGCGTCGAAAAAGTGATGCCGATCCTCGCCCCCTACAAGATGGCCTCCAGCGAGGTTCGCAAAGAGCCAACCATCGTCGAGGTTCGCGGCCTGAAGGTCGGCGGCGGACATCTCGGCCTCATCGCCGGTCCCTGTTCTGTCGAGAGCCGGGAGCAAATCCTCGAGCTGGCCCACATGGTTCGCGAGGCCGGCTGCATGGGCCTTCGCGGCGGAGCGTTCAAGCCGCGCACCAGCCCCTACAGTTTCCAGGGACTGAAGGAGAAGGGCTTGCAGTTGCTGGCCGAGGCACGCGACGCGACCGGCCTTGCAGTGGTGACGGAAGTCATGGCCCCAGAACACGTCAAACTGGTGGCGGCCTACGCCGACGTCTTGCAGATCGGCGCTCGCAACATGCAGAACTATCCGCTTCTGGAGACCACCGGCGAGAGTGGCCTGCCCGTGCTGCTCAAGCGCGGCCCATCGGCGACAATGGACGAATTCCTGCTGGCAGCCGAGTACGTCCTCAAGACGGGCAACAGCCGGGTCATGCTGTGCGAGCGCGGCATTCGCACCTTCGAGGACCACACCCGCTTCACGTTGCCGCTGGCGAGTGTGCCGTATTTGCATCAGACGACGCATCTGCCGATCCTCGTCGATCCGAGTCATGGCACCGGCAAGGCGAGCCTGGTCGCAACGATGGCGCGGGCGGCCGTGGCGGCCGGCGCGGATGGCCTGATCATCGAGGTCCATCCCGATCCGGAGAAGGCCCTCAGCGATGGCTTCCAGGCGCTGACGCCGCAAGGATTCAAGCAGATGCTGGCCGAGTGCCGCAAGGTCGCCGCCGCGCTCGGGATGAAGATGTGACCCCGCCGCTTGCGGCTTAGCAGTCTTCTGCAAAGCCGCGAGCGGCGGGGCTGGATATCGTTTGCAGTTCCTCGACGATTGCTTGCAGCAGTCCAGCTTGCTGCGTCCTCGGATAAAAATGATCGCCGGGAAACAACCTCAGGCGAAAAGTCGAACTCGTCTGCTCGCGCCAGCGATCCAATCCCTCGACATGAACCTCGCGGTCGTCCTGTCCGCCGAAAGCCGCGATCGGCGCCGGCAGGGGCAATCCTGGGGCGTACTGATAGGTATCGAAGAGCGTGAAATCCGCACGCAGAATCGACAGGAAGTGAGCCAGCAGTTCGCGATCGGCGAGGACGACGGCAGGCAGGGCCTGATAGCGTTGCTGCATCGCGGCCAGGAACTCGGCGTCGGGAAGTTGATAGAGCGGCGTCGAGCGGCGCGGCAACTGCGGCGCGCGGCTGGAGGAGGCGAAGAAATAAGCCGGCGGCACGGGCAGCCGGCGCGCCAACTCGAAAGCAAGCAGAGCGCCGAGACTGTGGCCAAAGAAAGCGAACGGCGGCCGCAATAGAGGCGACAATTCCTTCGCCATGTCAGCGACGAGGTGATCGAGGCGAGTGAACGACGGTTCGGCGTGACGGTTTTCGCGGCCAGCCAGATGGATCGGCAACACCTGGAGCCAGGGGGGGACGTTGCGAGTCCAGGGATAATAGAGCGTGGCGCCGCCGCCGGCATAGGGGAAACAGTAGAGGTGAACGCGCGCATCCGGCCGTGGAGGCGACGTCAGATAGCGTGTCAGGGCTGTGCTGCTCATGCAGAACAGTGTAGGAAGCGCGGGAACTACCCGTCTTCTCTTGCCGCTTGCGGCGTAGCGCTCCTTCGGAGGCGCTACGCCGCAAGCGGAAGGCATACTCAATCGAGTTTCACCGCGGTCGGCGTCGTCCCTGTCGGCTCCGCGTAGCCCGGTTTCGTCTCGATGTGCTGCGCCGGATGCGGGAAGACATGCGAGCCGGAGGGAACCTTACCATGCTCGAGGTAGATCACTCCTTGCTCGGCGTGGACCGGCCCATGCTCGGTGTGAATCACTTCATGCTCGGCGTGGATTACTTCATGCTCCGAAATGTGCGGAATCCCGTGCGTCTCCGGAGGACCGCCCAGCACGTCGTTGAGCCGGCCGATCGCACGCTCCAGGGCAGCGCGGGCGACCTCGACCTCGGCGTCGGCGTTGGTTGCTCGCACGCGCGCCTCGGTCAGGGCGACCTGGGCGTCGAGCAAGTCGGTCAGAGGAGCGGTCTGGTTGGCGTAACGAGACTGGACTTGTTTGAGGATCTCCTCGGCGTTGCTGACCGTCGTCTCGGCGACCTTGAGCCGTTCGGTCGCGTCCTTCAACTGCAAATAGGCTCGGCGCACATCGAGGGTGATATCGAGGCGAACGCGGCGCTGCTGGGCGTCGAGTTCGCGGGCGGCGGCCTGGGCCTGACGGACCATCGACTTCGTCCGGCCGCCATCGAACAGGTTGACGCTGAGATTCACGCCGACTGTGAAGGAACCATCGGTCTGCTTGGAGCGGAAGTCGCCCGTGAAGATTTCATAATCGCTGGTGACGCCGAGGGTCGGCTTCTTGCCCGCCTCGGCGGCGCGGATGCGCTGTTCCGCGGCCTCGCGCCGGCTGTTGATCTCGTTGACCTCCGGACGCCGTGAGACTGCTTCCGCGAGGGCGCTGATTAGCGGCGAACAGGCCTCGCCGTTGGACTCTCCCTCGGCACTGGCCAGGATTTCCGTGAGGTGGCTCGACCAGGGGGCAGGCAGCAACTTCTCCGGCAGCATGCGTCCCGCGAGCGGCACGCCCGTGACGTTTTCCAGGACCGCCCAGGCCAGGGAGAGCGAGTTCTTCGCGGTGATGAGGGCCTCGCGGACCGAGGCCAGACGCACCTCGACGCGAAGGACATCGGAGCGGACGGCCGATTGGGCCTTGAAGCGAGCCTGGACGGCCTTCAACTGCTCCTCGACCTGCTTGACCGATTCCTCGCGTACCTTGACCAACTCGCGAGCCTGGAACAGGCGATAGTAGGACTCGGCAACCTGGAACACGATTCGATTTTGCACAGCGGCGAGTGAATGGTGTGAGGCGTCGCGTTCGGCCTCGGCCGAACGAGTCCTGGCTACCCGCGCCCCGCCGTTGTAGACCTCCTGTTGCAGCCTCAACTGGGTCTGGAAATTATCGACGGTGTTGGCGGGATTGAACAGCGTACCGGGGTCGCTAATGCCCTGGCTGAGCAGGGAGGAGAACTTGCGCAGGGGGTTGTCGGAAATCTGGTAGTTCTGGCTGAGGGCGAGGACGGGGAAGAAATCCGCGCGAGCGCGGGCGAGTACGCCGTCGGCGAACTGAGTACGTTCGGCCGCCGTCTCCAGATCGGGATTGGCCCCGAGCGTCACATGGATCGCTTCTTCGAGAGTCAAGTCGGGCTGCGGGAGGACAAGCTCTTCCCCCACTATTGACGGGCCGGTGAGACTCGGTCCCTCCTTGGAAGGCAGCGGCAAGTCCTCGGCCTTGGATGGGGATTTCGTGGGCATCGGCAGCGCCTCAACGCCGGGCGCAAGCTTTGCTGGCGGGGGAGGCGGCTCGATGAAGCCAGCGCGGACGACGCCCTTTTCCTTCGTGGGAATCGGCCTCTTCGGTGGGGCTTCGGGACGAGGCTTCTTCGGAGGAGTCTCCGGGCGAGGCTTCTTCGGTGGGGTTTCGCTCCGTGTGTTGATGATGGGACACTCGGGGACCTTCTCCAGGTGCGGCATTTCCCCCGGCCCCACTGGCTCCAACGAAGGGCCTTCCTCCGCGGTCGTCCCGAGCGAAGGGCCTTCCTCGCTGGAAACGAGAACGATATCGCCCTCGTTCTTTTTCTTGCCCTTCTTCGTGCGCGGGGCGCTGGCAACCTCCACGGATGAGGTTCGCTTGCCTGGACGCAAGGAGGTAAGCGTCTGGTGGGTGGTGCATCCCACCGCGGAGAGCAGGGCCGCTACGGTCAGCTTCTTGAGGACCGAGGCTTTGCGACGCATGGCGGAGTATCTCCCCAAAGAATCGGCATCAGGGTCTGCAAGCCCTGCTTATCCCTATCATCGGCAGAAACGATAGCATCGCTACAGCCGGTAGAGTCGATTTGAGGGAAAAGACCGGAGTCTCCTGGGGAGACGTCTTGGCAAAAGACCGCTAAGCCGCAAGCGGCAAGACCACCCGTAGGGGTGTGGCCTATCTGGTGAACCCTGGAAGGGAACGAAAGGCTACAACCCCTCCAGCCAAACGCGGAGGTCGTTCTCATACTCGCTGGCCAGGTCCATCTTGACCAGTTGCCTGTGAAAGTCCGCCGCTCCCTTGCGATCGAGGTCGGCCGCCTGAGCGCTGGAGAATCGTCGTGCCGGGTCCGGCGCGATCAGCCGGCGGCACAGGTGCAGCAGCAACTCGTTGCAGCTCACTTCCGGCGGCAGCATCTCGGTCAATCGGCGATCGAGGCTCGCCTTGGCCGCCAGCAGTTCCTCTCGCGTTCCCAGTCCCTCGAAAGGCGATTGGCCGGCCAGCATCTCAATGAGGATATAGCCCAGGCTAGCCAGGTCGGAACGCGGCGAGTGTTCGCCTCCTTCCAGCACCTCGGGTGCTGCATAGGCCGGCGACCACATACGCCGCGCGGAGGGACTGTTCAGATCAATGGCCGAGCCGATGTCGATGACCTTGGCGTTGCCCGTCCGCTTGACCATGATGTTCGACGGTTTGAGGTCGCCGTGAACGATGCCCTCGCGATGCAGGGCCGCCAGGGCGGCCAGGCACTCGCGCAACACCTGAATAGCCATGCCCGGCTTCAGACGCGACTGGGCCGGTCCCTCGGTAATGATGACCCGATTGATGTACTCCCAGCGATCCGGCCCGACGTGCGAACGGGTGTGTTCGAGCAGACGAGGCGCCAGCAACTGGCGCAGATCGAAGCCGTCAAGCCACTCCATCTCCATGATGCGAATGCCGTCCTGCTCGACGAAATTGTGAATGTCGAGCAGGTTGTCGTGCTGGATCATGGCGACACGGCTGGCCACCTGGGCGACTCGGCCCATGTCTTCCTGATAGCTTTCGCAGTCGCGATAGGGCTGAAGGGAGAAAAATTTCAGCGCGATGGGCAAAATGAAGTTATCGCTGCCCTGGCGCTCGGCCAGGTAGACGACGCCCTGGCCGCCTCGGCCTACCAGACGCACCTTGCGGCAGTGGGCGGGCCAGTGCAGATCCTGAGCGTGAATCAACTCGCGGTAGCGGCCGATCAGTTCCTGTTCGCCCGCTCCCGAGGCGGCATCGTGCGCCCAGGAAGGGGTCCATGCCGAAACAGTTGTCGTCATGACGCTGTTCCTCCATCCGGTGGGAAAGTAGGAACAGTTATTGTACGGATCGCCGAGACAGTTTCTTGACGCTTGCGGCGTGGCGATCTACTGCAAAGCCGCAAGCGGCAAGAACGTCACTCACTCGCCCGTGCCGCCCTGCCAGTTATTGGTCTGGAACGGCGAGGCGGGTAGTCCTTCCTTGTTCATCAGGTTCGGGTTGGCGATGTTGCGCCAGCCGAAGCGAACCTGCGCCGGCGAATCGACCCCCTTCGCGGAGACGACGACGCCATCCTCCTTGATCTCGGCCTCGGCCTTGACGAACTTGCCGTCCGCGCCCGCGATCTCAAACTCGCTCAGCGGCTTGCCGTCGCGCGACTTCAGACCGCCGCCCGCGTGGGCGAAGGAGAGATGGATCTTGTCGCCCTCGACCTTCATGCCCTTGTAGAGCGGGCCGGAATAGACGAGGTCCTTCTTGCTGTAGTCCTTCGCCAGTGCCCACAGGGCGAGCCGATTGCCGACGTCCTTCTTGTTGATCGGATGGATGTCGCGGATGTTGTGCACTAGGTCGGTCGTCACCACCATGCCGGTGCGAGGCAGTTTCAGGCTGGCGACCTGACCTTCCCACAGGGGAGGCAGCATGCCGGCGCCGTAACCCGAGAACGGCGCAATCTGCACATAGTAGAAGGAGAGGTCCTTGCCCCACTTCTCGCGCCAGCCCTTGATGAGTGCTTCCTTCTTGTCGTGGTATTTCAGGCCGTTGCCGACGTTGCTCTCGCCCTGATACCAAACGACGCCACGCACCGGGAACGGTTGCAGCGGCGCGATCATGCCGTTGTACATGCCGCCGGAGGACTTGTCGTCGATGGTCCACGGCTCGATGGGGGAGCCGCCCCAGGAGCTGTTGATGAGACCAATCGGGACATCGAGATCCTTCTGAAGCCGAAGGCCGAAGTGATAGAGGACGCCCGAGAATCGGCCAACCGTCTTCGGCGAGCAAACTTCCCACTTCGCATTCACGTCAAATGCCGGCTTCGGCGCTTGCACCTTGGGGACCTGGAGGAGGCGAATCTTCGGCTGGTCCGCGGCGGGAATCGCTTCCTTGGCGTCGGAAGAGGAGTTGAGCGACCATTCCATGTTCGACTGGCCCGAACCGATCCAGACCTCGCCGATGAGGATGTCGTCGAGAACGATCTCGTTCTTGCCGCTGATCGTCAGCTTGTGCGATTTGCCGTCGGCCTTCATGGCCGGGAGCATGACCTTCCAGTTGCCCTTGTCGTCGGCCTTGGTCTTCTCGGAATTCTGACCGCACTGAACCGTGACTTCCTCACCGGGAGCCGCCGTGCCCCAGATCGGCAGTGGCCGATCGCGCTGAACGACCATGTGGCTGGCGAGGACGTTCGGCAGTTTGACGTCCGCGCGAGCGTTTTGCATGAAGACCGCACTCAACAGTGCAGCGCAGGAGAGGAAGGGAGAGATCGCGAACCGTTTCATGACATACCTTTTCACATGAGGAACATCTTGGAGAATACTGGGAAATGCATGGTAATGCAGACGGCGGCGCGATTGAAGTGATTTTTCGATGGAGAACGAAGAAATTTGCGATGGTTAGCCGCGACGCGGAGTCTTCGGAGCGGAGCG
>JBBRIK010000024.1:0-13484 GCA_038221045.1 Gemmatales bacterium | reverse complement strand
AATGCTTTACGGCAAGTTAGTATTCAAATAGACACATTATGTTGATTTGATCACTATTGTTGTAAGATCATATGGTGTAAAGCTTTACGACGCAAGAATTCTCGGACAGGCTCCTAGCCAGATGGGGGGGCTTCACACCCGCCGCCAGGGGTTCACACCCCTGGCTAATGACTGTCGCCCCTTCAGGGCTGAAGATAAGCCCTGACAGAACGATTGATTTTCGCCTGGGGTGTGATCCCAGGCGCAGACTGCCCACTCTCCCTGGGCCAGAAAGGGAGAAGGTATGTATTCAGAAGCCGTTCAGACTCTCAGCGATCAGGCCGTCCTCAAACTCGCACAACAGCGCAAATCTCTCCTCAGCCATCTCATCCGCTCGGCCATGGCCGGGATGTATGTCGGGGCGGCCCTCGTCCTGATTTTCACCATCGGTGGGCTGCTCTCGAAAGCTGCCCCCGGCACCGAACGCATCCTGATGGGCGTCTGCTTCGGCGGCGCGCTCACCATCGTCATCTTCGCGGGTTCGGAACTGTTCACCGGCAGCAACCTCGTTCTCACACTGGGCGTCCTCAGCCGGCGGGCCACGATGGCGGACCTGACCGCCAACTGGGTCTGGACCTGGGTCGGCAACCTCGCCGGCAGCATGCTCGTCGCCTGGATGGTCATCAACGCCGGCCTCTTCAACGACGATCCCCTCCGGTCCTTCGTCGTCAACCTGACCTCCAAAAAGATGAACCTGCCGGCCGATCAACTGTTCCTGAGGGCGGTGCTGGCGAACTGGTTCGTCTGTCTGGGCGTGTGGATGGCGGCGCGGGTCAAGAGCGAGACGGCGAAGATCCTGCTCATCTGGTGGTGCATGTTCACGTTCATCACGAGCGGCTACGAACATAGCATCGCCAATATGTGCGGCCTGCTGCTGGGCCTGTTGCTGCCGCACAGCGAGACGGTGACATGGGGCGGCTACTGGTACAACATCGGCCTGGCGACGGCCGGCAACGTGGTCGGCGGAGCGGTGTTCGTCGCCGGGCTTTACTGGATGGGCAGTCCCACGATCCGCGAACAGTCCAGGCAGATACCCGCGCCGGAGCCGTCCGAGAACGGCATCGTCCTTCCTGCCGGCAAAACGAATGTCGAAGAAACGGTGAGGTGAGCAGCGCTAAGGATCGACGGAGCGATACCTTCCTGCCGCTCGCGGCTTAGCGATCTTTTGCAAAGCCGCAAGCGGCAAGAGGGGGTGTTTCGCTCCCTGCGCGGCTGGTGTTACAGATTGCCTCCCTTGCCATGCTTGCCCGTGGCAGGTATGTCATCAGCAACACTCGATGCGTCGTCCCGCCGTCAGGAGAAGCAGCCGTGATCCATGTCAGCAAGCTGACCAAGTTCTACGGCGACTACAAGGCCATCGACGACGTCACCTTCGAGGTGGCACGCGGTCAGGTCGTCGGCTTTCTTGGTCCCAACGGGGCCGGCAAGACGACGACAATGCGCATTCTGGCCGGCTTTCTCACCGCCACGTCCGGCAGCGCCAGCATCGATGGACTCGACGTCTTCTGGAAGCCGCTCGAAGTTCGCCGCAAGATCGGCTACCTGCCCGAATCGTGTCCGCTCTATCCCGAAATGCGCGTGACGGAGTATCTGCGTTTCCGGGCCGGCGTCAAGGGCCTGCACGGCTGGCAGGCGACGAAGCGAATGGAATATGTCCTGGGCCGCTGCTGGCTGACCGACGTGCGCCGCCAATTGATCGGCACCCTGTCGAAGGGCTATCGCCAGCGCGTCGGCCTCGCGGACACGCTCCTGCACGATCCTCCCGTGCTGATCCTCGATGAGCCGACGGCGGGACTCGATCCGAACCAGCAGCGTGAGACGCGCAACTTGATCCGCGAGTTGGGGCAGCAGCATACGATCTTGCACTCGACGCACATCCTCACCGAGGTGGAGCGGACCTGCGAGCGAATCATCATCGTCGATCGCGGCAAGGTGGCCGCGATGGGCAACCTGTCCGAATTGCAGAGCGAACACGGCAACCTCGAGGACTTCTTCAGTCGCCTCACCGAGCGCGATGAAGCCGCCACGCGATGAACGCCGCCAGTGGCGAAGAAGGAACACCAAATGAACCTCAACGAATGGGTGACGACCGTGGGCCTCGTGGCGGCCGGGGCGATTGGCCTCGGCCTGCTCGGCGTCCTCCTCGTCGGCCTGTTCCAGGCTCGCAGTCTCGTCCGCCGCGAACTGGCCGCCTACTTCCTGTCGCCCATCGCGTACGTCGTTTTCGTCGTCTTCCTCGCCGTCACCGGGCATCTGTTCTTCCTCACGCTCGATCAACTCACCAACACCGGACCCGACGGCGTCGAGTATCCGATGCGCTCCATGTTCGGCGACGAACGCTTCTGGCTCGTCTTTCTCTTCATTCCGCCGCTCATCACCATGCGCAGTTTCGCCGAGGAGCGAGCCAGCGGCACGCTCGAAATGCTCATGACCGCTCCCCTGCGTGACTGGCAGGTCGTGCTGAGCAAGTTCGTCGCCTGCTTCGTCTTCTATGTCCTGCTCTGGGTGCCGACGCTCGCCTATCTGCCGCTGTTGATGGACCTCAAGGTGGAAACGCCTCAGTTTGTCACGACGCCGTTCGCTTTGCTGCTCCTTGCGGGAGTGGGCGCCGTCGTTGTGGGCCTCGTCCTGCTGGTTCCGCGCGTCGGCACCGGTTTGCGGCTCGTCTCGGTCCTGCTGGTGGGCCTGGGAGCCATCGGGGCGGTCTTGGGGGGGGTGCTGCACTATCGGCAGGATCCGCAGCACTTGCTCGAAATCAGCGCGGGCATCGATCCCGCCCCTGTGCTGACGCTCTACCTGGCGATGATGCTCGCGGGCGCGATGTTCCTGTCGATCGGTCTGTTCGTCAGCAGCCTGGTGCGCGATCAACTGGTCGCCGCCATCATCGCCTTGCTGGTCAGCCTGGTCTTCGTCGTGGCCGGGTTCTGGAGGTTGGAGCTGGACGGCGGCGGCACCTTCGATCGGCTCATCTATTTCTTCAGTGTGCCGCTGCATTTCTCGAAATCGTTTACGCGCGGCTTGCTCGATACGCGCCCCCTGATCCTCTACGTCAGCATGGCGGCCCTCTTCCTGTTCCTCACCGTTCGCAGTCTGGAGAGCCGACGATGGCGCTAAATCCCCGACGCTCTCATCCGTGGTTGTCTCGTCTGCGCCTGCTGGTGCGCTTGCTTGGCCTGACGGGCCTGGTCCTCGCGCTGGTCGGCCTCAATCTGGCGCACGTTCAAGGCGGAGTGCCGTCGTTGGAAGAGGGCTGGACCAACCTCCTTGCCGCCGTGCAGGGCGGCGGTGACGAAAGCGCTCTTCACCCTGAGACGGCCTACCTCTGTCTGTTCGGGATGGCCCTTCTTCTGTTGGCGCTCTTCGTCGAGGTGATCCTCATCTCGCGGAAGGCGGCCTTTCGCCGCAGCGCCTCCGGCCTCAATGCCGCCGCACAGGTCGCCCTCGCCCTCGTCCTTCTCGCTGGCGTCAACCTGTTCTCTTTCACCCACTACAGCCGCATCGACTGGACCCGCAGCAAACAATTCACGCTCTCAGCAGAAGTCGAGGACGAGTTGCGGAAACTGCGCGGCGAGACGACCATCGTCGTCTTGCAGCAGCGACGCAAGACGGAGTTCGCCGAGGACCAGTTCGAGGACTACGACGCCGCCGCGGAGGGCGTCGTCATCGAGAAGGTGCGTGACCTGGCCGAGCAACTGCGCCAGTTCAGTTCGCAGCGGCTTCGCATTGTCATCCTCGACGCCCGCCGCAAGGAATATCGCAATCGGCTCGTCGAGGAAACAAAGGATCGCCCCGGACTCAGACAGGCGATCAAGGAGGCTCCCGAGAACAGCTTGCTCTTCTACACCAGGGACGATCGCGGCAAGGAGCATGTCCAGCGGCTCGGCTTCGACGCCTTTTTACAGCTCGATAAGACCGCCTCGCGCAAGGCAAACGACGGGAAGGGCAACCTGGTTCTGCTGGAGAAGGGAGTCGAGCCGATCCTGCGGCGGGTCATCAACCTTGAGGAACGCCGGCCGCGCGTCGGCTTCCTTGTCTGCCATACGCTCCTGAGTACCAAGGGCAAGGTGCCGATGTACACGGCCGAGGGGTTGGGCAAAATGCTCGCCAATCATGGCTTCGACGTTCGCGACATCGTTCTCAAGAGCGAGACCACAGGCGACGCCACCAGCGCCACGCTCGAAGAAACGCGCGTCGAGGAACTGCGCGACACCCAGGGCGGACTTGCCGAGGCCGTTCCGATCTACCAGTCCAACGTCACCGTCTTCAAGGAAATGCGTGCCGAGTTGCCAAAGGCGAACCTTGCATCCTTCAGCCGCAAGTACGCCCGCCGGCTGCGCGGCATCCTCTCCGATGAGGAGGACCGCCGGCGCCTCCTTGCGGTGCTGGACGGGCAGATTGGTCAACTGGACGTGACGCTTCAGGAGATGAAGAAACGCCAGAGCGAGGTGGAGGAAGAGCTTCGCCAACTCAATGTCGATGAGGTAGACACCCAGCGGCGCATTGCCGACCTGCGCGGCAAACTGACTCGATTGATAAGCGATTGCGATCTGGTAATTCTGCCGCGATTCACCCGCCTGCCTCAAGGGCCGGCCATGGGCCTCAACGAGTTCTATCGGCTCGACGACGCCCAGCTCGCCGCTCTCAAGGACTATCTCAAAGCGGGCAAGCCCCTGCTCGCCTGTCTAGGACCGATCAACGATCCCGACGATCCCAAAACCGCTCCTCATGTCGTGGATGACAAGTTGGAGAAGCTCCTGGCCCAACTGGGCATCTACTGCGCCCCGCAAACCGTCCTCTTTGACGTGCAAGCCAGGGACTTCGCCGAGCAGCGCCGCCGGCGGTTTCAGCAGGGGAACGTCAGCCTGGTTCCCGAGGTCGAATTCCCCGAGGGAGCGTCCGGGAAGAACGAGCTGGGCGAGAGCCTGCGGCTGACAAGCCGGCTGGCCGATTCGAGACTCGACATTCGCCTGCCCTATCCTCGTCCGGTCTACTTCGATCCGGACGGCGGTTCCCTGGGCCGGCTTCAGAAGATGTTCGGGGCCACGGTCGCTTATGCACCAGTGGGCGGGCTGGCGCTGGCGCCGGCGCTGTACTTGAAGCCCGACGAGGAACCGGCGGCGCGGTCGCGGGGAGCGTTCCTGTTCAGCAGCGATAAGAGCTGGAACGACGATCATCCATTCCCAACGGGCGAACGGCCGGCGCCGCAGTTCAAGCCGCCCGAACTGAATGATCCGGCCCAGGGAACGCTCGATGAGAAGCGGCGCGGCCCATTCCCGCTGGGCGTCGCGGTCGAGGCGACGATGCCGGACGAGTGGTATTCGCCCGGCGAAGGCAAGCCGAAGACATCTCGGGTGGTCGTGATCGGCAGCGGCAACGTCTTCGTCGATCCGACCTTGTCGCCAGCCCGTCAGAAGCTCCTTCTGGACTCGTGCAACTGGCTACTGGGTCGGGACGATCAGCTCAATCGCGAAGCGAAGGAGTGGCGCTATCCCCGACTGGGACTGACGGAGCTGGAGAAGGAATACTGGCTTTGGGGTACGCGGCTCTGGTTGCCGGTGCTGTTCGGCTTCCTGGGACTGGTTGTGTTGCAGGTGCGTCGGGCGTTATGAGGTGAAAGGATCGGTCGTCCCCATCAGGGACCACCGGGGAGACCCACCATGAACCTGCGAACAACACTCGTTCTGATCGTTCTGGCCGTCGCCGGAGGCATCGTCTGGCAGGTCGGTCCGAAGTTGCCGCCCGATCTCGATCCCAATCCCCTCGCGGTCCCCGTCGCCGATCAGGGGACCCTCGACGTCTTTGAGAAAGACATTAAGCCCGAGAAGATCAAACGCATCGTCGTGCAGCACGGTAAGGAGACGCTCCTCGAGTTCAATCGAGCCGGCCAGGACTGGACCATGCCGGGCAGTTGGCCAACGCGCACGGCCGAGGTCAATGTCCTCGTCGAACGTCTCTGTTCGATGCGCTCGCGCTTCGCTCCCCTATCGATCGGCAGCGACAGCGACCTGAAAGAGTACAACCTCGACGACCCGCAATACGTCGTCACCATCGAGATGGCGGACGCGAAGTTTCGGATCGAGCTGGCCGAGGGTAGCGTCAAGGACAATACGTTCTTCCGCCCGCTCTATGCCCGCCTGGGCAAGAAGAACGAGGTCATTCGCCTGGCTCCTGGGCTGCTCGGCGTGCTGGGCCGGGCGCGCGAATTCTACCAGAAACGCCAGCTTTTCCCTTCGATTCGAGAGGCACGCGGGCCGGAGTCTCCCGACCGCGTGGATCGACTCGAAGCCGAGCGCGTCGTCGTCGAGAACAAGACGAAGGACGGCCAGAGCTACACCCTGGCAAAGACTTCGCGCGGTTGGGGTTTGGCGGCTCCCTCAATCGATCGCCTCGATCCGGAGAAAGCCAATCAGGTGCGTGAGGCCATCGCCGATCTTTGGGCCGAGCGATTCGTCGAGGGCAGTTCGGCGGATGTCTGCGCGATCCTCGGCAACGCCGCCCTCTCGGACGCCGGTCTCGCGGGTCCCTGGACGAGCCTGAGTTGGCTTGCTCCCCTCCGGCAAGGGGACACGGCGGGGAACAATGTGAGCTGGCGCAAGTGGATCATGGTCCGCGCTGGACTTGAGAAGCCCGAGCGGATTCTCCGAGTGACCCAGGCGGGCGGCACGATCGCACTGCAAATCGGGACAATTTCCAGTTCTCGGGCTCGTCCGACTCCTCCCCCTCGTCCGGGGATGCCTCCGGAACCTCCTACCTTTGATGAGTATCGCTACGCCAAGCTCGAGAATAACGATCAAATTTTCGAGGTCAAGGCCGACAAGCTCAAGGACCTCTTCGTCCTCGTCGCCGGCCTGCGTGAAATACGTCTCGCTCGGTTCGAGGCGAAAAACGTACGCCGCGTCGAAGTGACCCAGGGAACGACGAAGACGGCAATCCTGTTTCGCGATGAAAAAGACGAGAAACTCTGGCGCGTTGAGGTGCCAGGCGAGGGCGGCATGACGACGAACATGGAGGCCAAGGAGGACAAGGTCAACGATCTGCTCAGCGCTCTCTCCGGCCTGAACGCCCAGGACAAGGACACCGATCTTCCCGGCTTCGTTGGTGGACTCGCGGGGCTTGGCGCGACGCCGTTCCTCAATACTCCCGTCGCTCTCTATCCCGGCAGCCTGCGCAGTCAGACGGCAGCCGACGTATTCCGCTCGCCGCTGGCCGTCGTCAAGTTGACCGTCAACGAGGGCAAGGAAGAAGAGAAAAAGGAACCGCGTGAAATCATACTCGTTATCGGTGAGCCGGACCCCGTCAATAAGCTGCTGCGAATCAAGGTCGATGACTGGCCCAGGATCGAGTTGGCCGACGAGGCGGTGTTGCCACTCATCAAGCGACCGGCCCTGGCCTATCGCGGCAAGCTCTTCGACTTCGCTCTCGGCGACGTGCAGCAGTTGCTCCTCGAACAGGACGGCAAGAAGATTGTCCTGGCGCAGGGACAAAACAACTGGCAAATGACGATGCCCGCCACGGCCGACGCCGACGCGGGCAAGGTCGGTCAACTGCTCACGGCACTGACGAAGCTGGAGCCGATTGAGTACGTCGCCGAAGATGCATCGGCGGCTGACCTCGAGACGAAGTATGGCCTGATGAAGCCTGCTCTGGCCGTGACGATACGGACGAAAAACCAGGAAAAGACTCTCCGCATCGGCAAGAAACAGGACGACAAGCCGCAGTTCTACGCCCGACTCGACGGCAGCCCAAGCGTCTTCGCCGTCCCGGCCGACCTGCAATTCAGCCTCAAGGCGGATTCGCTCTCGTATCTGCCGCCGCAACTGTGGAGGATCGAGTCGGCCAAGGTACAGACGATTCGCGTCGAGAAGGAGGGAGCGGAGCCGTTCGAGTTGGAGAAGCAGGACGGCCGCTGGAAGCTCGCGAAACCGCTCAGCACCCCCGCGTCCGAAGAGACGGTCCAGTCGCTGCTGGACATTCTCGCCTCTCCGTTCAGCGACCGCTACGAGGCTCACGAGTGGAAGGACGAAGCGAAGTACGGCTTCGACAAGCCTTTCATGAAGGTGAAGTTGGGACTGAGCCAGGGCAGCGGGGCGGCCCGCGAGCTGGTCCTCGGCAAGACGACAGGCAAGGACAGCACCGACCGCTACGCCCATACGACGGACAATACCGCCGTCAGCGTCATGCGCGGCGACGTGATAAAAAGCCTCGATCACGGCAGTCTCGACCTGATCGACACGCAGTTGCTGAACGTCCCTCTCGACAGTGTGCTGAGTGTGGAGAGTACCAGCAGCGCGAACTATACCCTGAAGCCGGCCGCTGGTGCCTGGAAGGTGACGGATGGCCCTGGCTCTCCCTACAGCGCCGATGAGAACGCCATCGCGGCCCTGCGCGCCGTCCTCTTCAACCTGAGAGCTGATCGTTTCGTCGCCTACGGGACCAAGCTCGATCTGCCGAAGTACGGACTCGACAAGCCCAGCACGGCCGTGACGTTCACTCTGCCGGATGGACCGGGCAAGACTCGTCAGCGGGTGCTGGCCATCGGCGGCGAGGTCGAGGGCAGTCCAGGACGGCGTTACGCGCGTCTCGATCAGTCGCCGGGCGTCGCCGTCCTTGGTCGGGGCGACACGCAAGTTCTGACGCGGACGCCTCTCGACTATGTCAACCATCGCATGTTGAAGCTGGCCCCCGACAAGGTGACGGGGCTTCAGCGGGTTCAGGGAGAAGAGACGCTGCAACTGGCGAAACAGGCTGACGAATGGGAGATGCTCAAGCCGCAAGCGCAGCGCGCCGAGGACAGGACGGTGGAGGGTCTCCTCAAGATGCTGGCCGATCTGCGAGCGTCGCAAGTGGTCGAGTATCCGCTCAAGGACTCGCAGAAGAAGTACGGTTTCGATGCCCCCTCGCTGACTCTGACGCTGAAGATGAACGGAGCAGACGGCAAACAAGTCGAACACGTCCTGACGTTGGGCGGCGAGGTCAAGGAGAAGCCCGGCGACCGCTACGCGAAAATCGACGCCACGCTAGCGGTCTTCGTGCTGCCGGCGGTGATCGTCAAGGCACTGGAGACGCCCCCGTTGACCTTCCGGACGCGCCTGCTGGTTCGCTTCAGTGATGCCGACAAGATCCTGCTGGAGCGCGGCCCCCGTCAGGCGACATTCGCCCGTGACGCCGGCTCATGGGCGATGACTGCACCGGCGAAGGCGAAGGTCGATAACGATCAGATGGAGGAGTTCCTCAGCAAGGCGGCGAAGCTGGAGGCCGACGAGTTGATCGCCGACAAGCCGGCCGACCTGAAGGTCTATGGACTCGACAAGCCGATCGCTCGATGGCGCTTCCAGACCGACGGCAAGGACGCTCTCGATCTGCTGATCGGCAAGCTGGACGCCGGCGGCAAGCGCGCGTACGCCAAGTTGGGGAACGGTACGCTGGTTTTCCTTCTCGGGCCGGACCTGACGAAGACGGCCCTCGGCGAGTTCCGCGAACGCACGGTCTGGGGCATGCCGCTGGACTCCGCCCAGGCCGACACGCTGAAACTGACGCGAGACGGCAAGACAATCGTGCTGAAAAAGAGGGGGACCGTGTGGACCGTCGAGGGCAAGCCCGAGACGCCGTTGTCGAACGACACGGTCAACGACACCATCGCGGCCCTGGCGGGCCTGAAGTTGGAGCGCTACGCCGTTGACAAGGACGCGGATAGAAAGCTGTTCGGTCTCGATCCCCCCGAGTTGGTGATCGAGGCGGAGGCGGGCGAGAAGAAAGTGGTGCTGCACATCGGCCGTTTCGAGGGCGGCTCGAAGCGAGCGTACGCGGCCTTACCGGACAAGGATCGCAGCGAGGTGCTGGTGCTGTCGGAGAGCGACACGGCTCGCCTCACGCGCGACCTTGCGGCCCTTGCGAAACCGCTGCCGAAGAAGCCGCTTCCCGAGGGCCACGGACTCCCAGGCCGATGATTGAGGTAATAAGAGCCGGAAACGACAAGCATCCCCCGAACGGGGAGCCTTTCTACTCCGGAGGCACTGACTGATCGTCCACGAACACGATGCGGAGAACGCCAAATGAAGCTCCGGCATCGTTGACGACAAACCGGAATACCCTCAGACTATCAGGATAGTCGGGATCACCGAAGACCAACTGGAACTCGAAGTAGGGCGATTCCTTTCCCCAGCGCCGAAGCATGTCATCCCTCCTGAACTCATCGCCATTCTCTCCCAGATACTCGCGGAGGGTCCTGAAGAGGACGAGGCGCCCCTGGCGCGCGAGTCCTTCGTAGTGTCGCAGATACGGGAGGACGCACGTCTTATCGTAGTCGAGAGAATACGACATAGACGACTCCCCCTACAGGTCTTCGCCGCGCTGGAGGCGGGCAATGATGTCGTCCCCGTGTTCGTAGTTCCCTGCTTCTGGGTGGTCGAGAGCGAGGCGAACGTCGGGGGGCAACTCTCGCGGTGAGGCCACGCCGCGCAGCCGTGTGGCCAGAGCGTTAACTTCCTTGCCGACCTTCTCGGCCTGGGAACGCGATTCTTCGATCGATTCCGAATTGCTGGTGGCTCCCGTTCTCATAAGGTTGTGGAGGATGTCGAGAAGCTTGCACGTCTCCTCGACGCACTCGCGGAAGAGTTCCAGGAT
Source organism: Gemmatales bacterium (assembly GCA_038221045.1). Classification (GTDB taxonomy): domain Bacteria; phylum Planctomycetota; class Planctomycetia; order Gemmatales; family Gemmataceae; genus JBBRIK01. Next base: position 2,822 of record JBBRIK010000024.1, on the reverse strand, counting down.
GCGCAGGAAGCCCTTCAGTTCGACCCCTTGCTTGATTTTCTCCCGTTGCAGGCGCCAAACCTCTGTCATGAGGTCCACCACCTTGCCAAGTCCCGTGACCGCATCCTGCAACTGCTCAGGAGACAGTTGAGGGGTTTTCCGCCGGACCTCTTCGCCCAGCGGCCGAAGGCTGCTCAAGACGATTTCCGGGAAGATTGCGGTTGCCATGTTCAACCTTCCTTTCGCTTATCGGGCGTATTGTGAGATTCGCAGTGAATCGTCATCTTACCCCAGAGCGGGCCGTCTGAATATACCACGCAAGACCAGCAGTCCATTTCCATGTGGACCACTCTTCTCTGTCCCTTGTTCCTCCTTGATGCGTCGTTTACAATTCGCCACATGCGAACGGTCTACCAGGGCATCTCCGCTGGAGCATCTCCCTGCGAGGGCCTTTCCCACGCTTTCGTGGTAGAGTGCCATACTGAACGCAAGCGGCGAGGAATCCAATCGTGACCGATCCGATCCGTACTGATACCGTCATCGCCGATCCCCAGACCGACGAAGCGACGAAGCCGCGCCTGTTGCCGCCCTACAACGTCATCCTCGAGAATGACGACCATCATTCCTTCGAGTTCGTCCTCATGGTCCTGTGCAAGGCCCTGGGCTTCTCGGCCGAACGTGCGTATCAATACACACTCGAAGCCCACGAGAGCGGACAGGCGGTTGTCTGGACCGGCTCGAAGGAAGTCGCCGAACTGAAACTCGAACAGATCCTCACCTTCCACGAAGATCGCGACGACGGCCGCAAGTTTGGGCCGCTGTCATGCCGCATCGAGCCGGCTCCCGGCGCCTGATCCGGCCGGCCCACTCTCCTGGAGACTCTCCTCATGGCACTCGAACCGCTGGCCATCGGCGTGTGCAGCTGGTCGCTGCAAGTGACGAGCATCCCCGAACTGCGCCGCCTCTGCGATCAGTTGGGCGTCAATGTCGTGCAAATCGCGTGCGGCGATCCGCATCACGCCGCCTGGGCTGAGGGCGACGCCATGCCCCAGGCCGCGATGGCAGCCGGCTTCCAGTTGACGGGGACTATGCTCGGCTTCCCCGGCGAGGACTACACGACGCCGCAAACGATCCAGCTTTCGGGCGGCTTCGGCAATCCCGCCACGCGAGCCGAGCGGCTCCAACGTGTCGCCTGGGCGCTGGACCGCACACGCGAGTTGGGTCTGTCCGACATGATGCTGCACGCGGGCTTCCTGCCCGAGCCGGGGGACGACGACCGCAAGCCGTTCCTCGACACGCTGACGAAGGTGTCCGACATGGCGAAGGTCAGGGGAATCACTCTCGCCTTTGAGACAGGCCAGGAAACGGCGGACCTGTTGCGGCTGACGCTCGACGAACTGAAGTGCCCGAACGTCAAGGTAAACTTCGATCCGGCCAACATGCTGCTCTACGACAAGGGCGATCCGATCCGGGCCGTCGAGTTGCTGGGGCCGGACATTCGCAGCGTTCACGTCAAGGATGCCAATCGTCCGAAGGTACCCGGCACCTGGGGCGAAGAGGTGCAGCTCGGTCGGGGACAGGTCGATATCCGCAAGTTCGTGCAGACGCTGAAGAAGGTCGGCTATCGCGGCCCCTTCTGCATCGAGCGTGAGGTGGGCGATCAGGAGCAACGGCTCGCGGACATCGCGCACGGTGTGCGCTTTTTGCGCGAGTGCCTTGCCTGACGACAAGCAGCGCGCGATCTCAGTCCTTCTTCGGCGGGGGCGGCGGGACGAGGCCGTCCTGGCGTTTCAGGAAGGGAGGCAGAGTGATGTTTTCGCTGTCGCCCTGGACCCGACTTAGCACGGGAATGTTGAGTTCGCCCTCGAATTTGCAGTTGTCGCGGATGATGATGTTCTGGTTGTGCGGATGGTTCTTGTATCCGTACGACACCTCGAACAAGAGCGGCGGCTTGTCGCTCTTGGCTTCCGCCCCGCTCACGATCACCGGCTTCTCCCTGGTGGCCATGCAATTCGTGAAGCGAATCCCCGTCTTCGTGAAGCCTCGCAGTTTCACGTTCTCCAGTTTCACGTTCCGGCAGTTGCAAGCCAGTTGAATCAGGCTCTCCGCCTTGCCCTCGCCGTCAAACGTGAAGCCCTTGATCGTGATGTCTTCCGCATCCTCCAGGAAAACGATCCGGGCGGGAGCGACCTGTTCCTTGGCCTTTTTCCAGACGACTTCCTTGAATTTCGGATCCGCCTCGATGACGACGTTCTTCAGCGTCCGGGTCATTTTCGTGTCGAGGTGCAGTCCTTCGTGAATCTCCGGGGCCTGAACGATGATGCTATCTCCCGGCTGGAGCTTCCCCGTATTGAGCAGGGTGCGGAGCGTGGGAAACTGAGCCTCGGGTCCGACGTAGAAGGTGGTCGGCTGGCGTGGCCCAGGCTTCACGTCTGGTGGAGGGTCGTCCACCGAGAAGAGCCGCCAGGCGATGAAACCGACGATCCCGAGCAGAATCAGACAGGGGCCGCCGATGAGGAGCAGGAGCCGTCGCCGTGACCGCCTGGCTTCGCGGTTCTGAGTCAGACGCGCGCGTCGCCGGCCCGATTTTGAGTCCGTCTCAACGCGTGCTGTCCCGTCTTCAGCCTCGGCTGCGAACTGTTCCCAGGCGGGGGTTTGATCGGCAACGGGTTTCGGCGCGGGAGTTGGAGCAGGGGCAGGACGCGGCGCGGTGTGGAGCAAAGCCGGAGCCGGCGCGGAGACGGGAGGCGGTGCGGGTGGAGGGGCCACGGGTGGGCGCGAGGCGGGCTTCGACGGCGACGCGGGACGTACCGGCGGGGTACTCGTACGCATCGTCGAGGGCG
>JBBRIK010000023.1:0-13608 GCA_038221045.1 Gemmatales bacterium | reverse complement strand
AACCCTGATGCGCGAAGAGGTCGGATGATGGCTCGCATGAGACTCCCATCCCTGGAAGTTGGGTGCTTTTGGCAGCCGTGAGACTCCGGGCAAGGCTTCCAAGCCTGGCTCGCACTGCCCATTTTCTCTCTCTGTTATCGTCTTGCCGAGGCAAAACTCCCCAGCGCAACCTTCTCAACCGTGCTACTCCGTCAGATTCCAGGAGGATCCAGGCGCGCGAACACTGTCCTGCCGTCTCGGTGGGAGGTATAACGGTAACACTCCGCGCTCTCCCCGCCTTCTCCTGGAGGCTCTCATCATGCTTATCGGCCACGTCAGCGATGAACGGTTTGTCGCCCTGCACGACGTGCTGCTGGAGTTCGACGGCCCGGCGGGATCGTTCGAGACGCGCTCGCGGGCCAGCGGCGCAGTCCGTGTAGACTTGCCGGCGGGCGAGTATGTGGTCACCCTGCAAAAGCCGGGTTTCGGCAGCAAGCGTTCGCGACTTGTGCATCCCGCTTCCGCGCCGCATCACTTCCGGCTGCTGAGCGATTGCCTGCTGGGATATGTCTGGCCGAAGTGCGTTCGCGCCGGCGACCGAGGCGAGTTTCGCGTCCATGCCGTCGAGCAGTATCACCTTGAATTGTGGCGTTACGGCTGGCAGAAGGAGTTGATTCGTCCGCTGGGCTGGTACGACGAACATGGCCCGCGTGCCACCATGCAGGTCACTCCCGACGGCGACTATACTCAGACCGGAGTCGCCTGGAACAGTCAGGGCTACATCAATCCGCAGTTGCACCAGCGTGTCGAGGCCCCTTCGCGCTCCGGACTCTACTACTTCCATGCTCGAACGAAGTCGGGACTCTTCTTCTCGTTTCCGTGGGTGGTCGCGCCCGGAAAGCCCCAGGCGAAGCTGGCCGTCCTGGCGTCGAACCTGAACTGGACGGCTTACAACAACTTCGGCGGACGCAGCAACTACATCAACGCCGACACGATGCCGGCGTGTCCGACCGTCAACGCCCGCCAGGACCTGAAACGCTACACCGACCCCGGACACGCGACCTGGGGCGCTTCCGCGTACGATCCGCTCTCCTTCGACCGTCCCGAGCCGATCAACCATATCGACGAGGGCGAGAAACCGACCGATCCGATCGAGGGACGGGCCGCCTGCCACATCGCGCCGGCTGAATGGCGGTTGCTCGCCTGGCTCGAACGCGAGGGATTCGCCCACGATTACTACAGTGAGACGCAACTGCATCAGGGCGCTCTCGACCTGTCCGCCTACCGCGTACTCATCCTCAGCACGCATCCCGAATACTGGACGCGGCGCATGTACGAGCGCGTCAAGCGCTGGGTCTTTGACGAGGGCGGGCGTTTGATGTACCTCGGCGGCAATGGGCTGAACTGCGAGGTCGAGTTGCTCGAAGGCGAGCGGATGCTCGTTCACAACGGAGCCATTGGCGGCCTCTGGCCTCAGGACATTGGGGCCGAGAGCCGGTTCGCAAAGCGGGTCGAGTCGGAGGCGAACCTGCTGGGCGTCGTGTTCGATCCGCGCGGCATCATGACGGGCGCGCCGTATCGCGTCGAGGATGGCTCGCACTGGGTCTTCGACGGGACCGGCTTGCGAACAGGCGACGTCTTCGGCGTCAGGAGTTTGCATCGACGCTGTCCGGGGGGCGCGTCGGGACACGAAACGGACAAGATGTCCGCGTCGTCTCCGAAAGCCACGCAGTTGCTGGCGAAGGGATTGAACGTCGATGACGGCGGGGCGCACATGGTCTGTTTCGAGACGCCGTCGAGTGGAGCCGTCTTCTCGGTGGGATCGATCTGCTATCCCAGTTCGCTGCTGGTCGATGACGGAGTCTCGAAGGTGACGGCCAACGTGCTGAGCCGCTTCTTGCGCTGACGGCTTCAACCAAGACGATGAGCGACGACGCGCAGCCGCCGGTAGTTGGCCATCCAACCGCCGTCGTGGAACAGTGCGGGCCGGGTCGCTTCTTCCACCAAGCGCAGGAACTCCTCCTGGCGCTCCGGCGGGACGGCATCCAGCACCGGACGGGCGAACATCCTCACCCAGTCGCGCATGCCGCCCTCGCCTTCCAGGGGAGTCGGTCGGTCGAACAGGACGGCGAAGGTGACCTCCAGTCCCACCGTCTCCAGCAGTTTCGCATACTCCCCAAGGCTCGGGAAGTACCAGAAGGGATCGCCGAAGTTGGCGCCCATCTTGCCGGCCGCGAGCCACAGGGCCTCGGCAATTCTCCTGACGTTCCCCTTCCCCCCAAGTTCGGCCACAAATCTCCCCCCCTCCTTCAGAGCGTTCCGCACACAGCGGAGGACTGCCTCCGGCTCCTTGATCCAGTGCAGCACGGCATTGGAGAAGACTGCGTCGAACACGGTCTCGAACCGGAAGTCCCTGGCGTCGCCCTGGATGAACTCCAGAAGCGGGTAGGCGGAACGGGCCTGCTCCAGCATCGCCGCTGAGTGGTCGAGGCCGACGACGATTGCTCCGGCCTCCGCGATGCGAGCGGTCAGATGACCGGTGCCGCAGCCGAGATCGAGGATGCGCTCGCCCGGCTGGGGGGACAGGAGTTCAACGAGCGAGGCCCCATACTTCCACACGAAGGAATGCCGGTCATCGTACAACCCGGCGTCCCAGCGTTGAGGGGGGCGCGGCTCATTCTGTGTGCTCATCCTCCTTCTCACTTTCTCCTGGCTGACTGGGCGGGCGACGCGGCGAGCAACTCAACCCATCTTGCATTTTCTCGTTCACCTCGGCTATGAGGCCGGCCGGCGTGGTCTTCCGCCAGGACGTCGAGGAGACAGTTTCCATGCTCTTCTGCACGCATCAGTTCTCGTTGTTCTTCTGCACGCAGCAGTTCGCGTTGTTCTTTCTCCTGGTGCTGGGGGTTTACTGGTTGATGCCCTGGCATCGAGCCCGCGTCTACCTGCTGCTAGCGGCCAGTATCTACTTCTATGCCAGTTGGAACCCCTATCTCGCTCTGTTGATTGTCGTCTCGACCACCATCGATTTCTTTCTGGCGCACGGCATCGAGGCGACGAAGGTTCAGCGCTGGAAAAAACTGCTGCTGACGATCAACATTTGCGGCAACCTCGGGCTGCTCTGCTACTTCAAATACACCAACTTCTTCCTCGACTCAATCAAGGAAACGCTCCTGGCGGCCGGCCTGGACGCCTCGACAATTCGCCCGCTCGAGTTGGCCCTTCCCATCGGAATCTCGTTCTACACCTTCGAGGCCATTAGCTACATGGTGGACGTCTTCAAAGGGCGCGTGAAGGCGGAGAAGAACCTCGCTCACTTTCAACTATTCATCCTGTTTTTCCCACATCTCGTGGCCGGCCCCATCGTCCGCGGCCGGGACTTCCTGCCGCAGGTCAACCGCCGCAAGCGCTGGAGCTGGCCGCGCATGCAGGTCGGCGTCCAGTTGTTCCTCATGGGTTTCTTCAAGAAATGGGCCGTCGCGGATCGCATGGCCGAGTTCGCCAATCCGGTCTTCAAGGACCCGGAGGCGTTCCGGACCGGCGCGGTCTGGGTCGCCGTCATCGCGTATGCCTTGCAGATTTATTGCGATTTCTCGGGCTACACCGACATGGCCCTGGGCTGCGCGCACATGCTCGGTTACAAGCTGAGCGTCAACTTCAACATGCCTTACCTGGCCGTCAACGTCAGCGACTTCTGGCGGCGCTGGCACATCTCGCTGTCGAGTTGGCTCCGCGATTACCTCTTCATCCCGCTCGGAGGAAGCCGGGGAGGCACCTGGCGCGTCTGCCGCAACCTGATGATTACGATGACCCTGGGCGGATTGTGGCACCTCAAGGCCGAGGAACATGCGCACTGGACCTTTGTCGTTTGGGGGGTGCTGCACGGGGCGTATCTCATTTTCCATCGCGGCTTCAAGGCGCTCTGCGACAACCGGCCCCTGGCCCAGAGATTGTTGCTGTCGATCCCCGGAACCATCTGTCGTTGTGCCTTGACCTTCCTGGCGGTCTGTGTCGGCTGGGTCTTCTTCCGGGCCGAGACGTTCTCCCAGGCCTTTGCAGTATTGCGACGGATGGTCGTACTCGTGCCGGGGAACGGCTCCGAGTTGCACAGCAACGGCGTCTGGTTTACCGTGCTGGTGCTGGCTCTTTGTCATATCGTGGCGACGACAGGACTCTGGAAGCGCTGGTCGCTTCGGCTCCCCGCGCCGGTCCTCGGGGCCAGTTACGCCCTGGTCTTCACGATGGCCCAAATCCTGGCGCCCGCCGGCGGACCGGTGTTCATTTACTTCCAGTTCTGAGGACTCGTCATGCGATCTCGCGGACCCCGGCGCGTTCGCTCCCGGCGGGCGCTCCTCTGGGGGATGGTGACCTATTGCATCCTCCAGATAAGTTTTTCCGTCGCCTCCTCGCAATTCTGGCCCTGGATCCGCGAGCCGGTTTACGGGCGGAAACTGGTCCGGCTCCGCAAACGTCTGAACCATGCTCCCAGCGATGAACTCGAAATCGTTGCCATCGGCAGTTCCCGGACACTCAATGGCTTGCAAGGCGATTTGGCAGGTTCGCTCCTTTCCAGGGATCTGGGCCGGCCCGTGAGCCTCTTCAACTACGGTTCGCCGGGGGCCGGACTCTTCACGAACCTACTCCATCTGCGCCGGCTGCTCTACGATGGGATCCATCCCAACCTCGTCCTTATCGAGGTGATGCCCTCTCTTCTCTACGATCAGGGCGGGGTCATCGACCTTCAGAAAGTCTTGCTGCCGACGCTCGCCTTGCGCCACGACGAACTGGGCCTGCTGCGGCGCTACAGCGAGCAACGACGTTCGGAGGTCCGCACCGAATGGTGGACCGCCCAGGCCAGCCCCATTTACCACCATCGCTTTGACATCCTCAGCAGCCTTGCTCCCAGCCTGGTGCCGTTTCAGTTCCGAAACGATTACCTCAATGGCATCCAAGCCGATGGCTGGTTCCCGCTTCCTCCTGTCGCTCATACGCCTGAAGGACGCCGCAAAGCCGCTCAGGGGGTCCTACGCGACCACGCGGAGTTGAAGAAATTCGCCCTCTCGCAGGCCCGGCTCTCGCCTCTGCATGAGGCATTGCTCCTGTGCCGGAATGAGGGCATTGACGCGGTGGTCCTGCTGATGCCCGAAGGGCCTCTTCTCCAGGGTATGTATCCTCAGGGCGACCTGCCTCGCATTGATAAACTGGTCGAGAACTGCTGCCGGGCGTGGTCCGTTCCGTTCATCAACGCTCAAAACTGGTTCCCCAGCGAGGAGGAGTTCTACGATTCGCTCCATCTCCTTCCCAGAGGGGCACAAGCCTTTTCTCGCCGTCTGAGCGCGGCCCTCGTCGCCTTGCCGCTGCTGGATCGGAAAAAAGCCACCCGAGAAGGGATTGCCACGTTGCATCAATGATGGCCTGACGGCGATCTGCTTCTCGAACGGAAGGGAGAGGATCATGCGATCTCGCAAGAGGAAGGCACGCGGAAGTCTGCTTGTCGGCCTCGCCGTCTATTTCGTTCTGCAAGCCGGGCTGTCAATCCTGCTGGCCGGGAAGTGGGCCTGGCTGCGCTCGCCGAACTATGGCTACCGCGAACTGGCCCTGCGAGCGCGCGAGAAGACACCTTCGGGGCGAGCGAAGACGGTACTCATGTTCGGCAGCTCGCGGGTCGTCAATGGCTTTCAAGCGTCGATGCTGGACGAATCGCTCTCGCAGGCCGCGGGCCGGCCTGTCCGAGCTTACAATTTCGGCTTCTGGGGCGCGGGGCCTTTCACGGATCTGCTCAGTGTGCGCCGGCTGCTGGCGGATGGACATCGGCCCGACTTCGTTCTCATCGAGGTGCTTCCGATCCAGATGGAGGTGGATGCCTCCATCCTCGACTCCAGAGAGATATTCTTACCCCGACAGAGGCTGCGCCACGGGGAACTAGCGCTGCTCCGCCGCTATGTCGGCGACAAGCGCGAAGTGAGTTCCCGAGACTGGTGGTTGAGTTGGGTTCACCCTGTCTTCTCCCATCGGTTTGCCCTGGTCAGCAGCGTGGCACCCTGGCTGTTGCGGAACGGTTGTCGCACGGTCGACTTCCGCATCAAGGACGAAGGAGGCTGGATTCCCGTCGATACGCGTTTCTCAAACTCGGAAAGGCGGCGAGCCGCCCTGGAACATGTTCGACAGGGGTACGCCGGGCTATTGCAGACGATGGAGGTGAGTGGCAAGTATGTCCGGCTTCTGGACGAGATCCTGGCCCTCTGCGCCAGGGAGAAGATCCCCGCAACACTCGTTCGGATGCCGGAAGGACCGGTCTTCCGCGGCTGGTATTCGCCGGCCGTCAGCGGGCGGGTTCGGGGGCTGCTCGATGACCTCCACAGACGGCATGGAGTCCGCGTGATCGACGCCCAGCGCTGGGTCGATGATGAGGAATGTTTTCTCGATTCGCATCACCTGTTGCCAGAGGGGGCGGCCATCTTCACGCGCCGCCTTGGCGAGGAGTTGACGAAGGCAATATCAGCAGGGCGGGTTTTTGGAGATGGCGAATAACGGCATTGGCGAAGGCGGCCCCGATGGCCCCATCGACGACACGGTGATCGAACGATAGCGACAAGTAGAGAATATCAGCCGGCTTGATCTGTCCCGCGTCGTCGAACACCGGGCGCTTGACGACCTTGCCCAGACCGAGAATGCCCACTTCGGGATGATTGATCACCGGCGTCGAGAACAGTCCGCCGATGTTGCCGACTGACGTGACGGTGAACGTCCCGCCGCGCACATCCTCCCGCTTGATCTTGCCGCTTCGAGCCGCGCTCGACAGACGTTCGATCTCACCGGCGATCTGGCCGAGGTCCTTGCGGTCGGCGTCGTGGATCACCGGAACGATCAGTCCTCCCGGCGTCGCCACGGCGATGCCGACGTGATAGCGGTCGTGCAGGACGATCTCCTGTGCGTCCTCGTCGAGGCTGGCGTTGACCAGCGGCACCTCCTTCAGAGCGGCAGCGGCCGCCTTCACGACAAAGGCGAGATACGTCAGCTTCACACCCTGTCCCGCGAAGTGTTCGCGCAACTGCTCGCGCAGTTGGACGAGGAGCGTCACGTCGCACTCATCGACATAAGAGTAATGCGGGATGGTGCGCGTGGCGTGGACCATGTGCTCGGCGATGACGCGCCGCAGTCCTTGTAACTTGATGCGCGAACCGGGCCGGCCGAAGTCTTGCGCGGGACGAGGCGTGGCCTTCTTCTCGCCGGGCTCCGTCTTTTGCAGTTGAGCCGAGAGGTCCTCGACGAGTATGCGGCCATCCGGACCGGAACCCTGAATGCGGTCCAGATCGACCCCGAGCTTGCGCGCCAGATAGCGGACCGAGGGAGCAGCCTTCACGGTCGAGGAAGTCGGAGGTTGACTGCCGTTGACCGTGGCAGCGTCCGAATCGGGGACGTTCTTCACGGGAGGGCGAGGTGTATGCCGGCCCTTCGTGCTGGCCCGCTCGCTCTCTCGACCTTTCGTCTTTTTCGCGGTGGATTCAACAGGCGCGCCGACCGGTGTAAAGGTCAGCAGCACACCACCAACCTCGACCTTTTCGCCTGCTCTCGCCACGAGGGTGTCAATGGTCCCGGCGAAGGGCGCTGGCACTTCCATGGTCGCCTTGTCGGTCATGACTTCGAGGAGGTTCTGGCCGCTCTTGACGGCATCCCCCGGCTTGACGAGCCAGGCGACGAGTTCCGCCTCGTAGACGCCCTCGCCGAGTTGCGGCAGTTGAAAGTCCATGCTGAGTCCCCCGGCCCCAGAGTCACGCTTCCTCGGCGGCGACGGCTCGCATCGCCTCCTTGATCTGCGCCAGTTGCGGAACCGTGTTCTGTTCGTAGACCTGATTCAGTCCGATTCCCGGGACGTGCTTGCCCATCAGCACACGCGGCCGGACGAGCAGATCGTAGAAATGTTCGTCGATCGTGCGCCGCAGCAGATGCTCGCCAAAGTTGGTCACCTCGGTGTCCTCATTGACGAACAGGACCCGCCCCGTCTTCCGGATACTCGCGCCAATCATCTTCCAGTCATACGGGAAGATGCTGCGCAGATCGATGACGTCGAAGCTCTTGTCGCCATCTTCCGCGAGCTGGTCCGCCGCCTGGACGCACAGGGGCAAGGTTCGTCCGTAACTGACGACCGTGACGTCGTCGCCCTCCCGCATCAGGGAGCCGACGCCAAAGGGAACGAAGTATTCCTGGACGTCAGGCCACTGTGGCTGCCATTCGCTGCGGTCGCCCACGGGGGCGTCGATGCGCGCGCTGAGGTCCTTCTCTTCGGGTTCTCCCGGAATCCTCTTGTCGCCGCGAACGCGGAGGAGGGCCTTGGGCAGCAGCACCAGAACGGGATTCGGATCGACGATGGCGGACAGCATCAGCCCATAAGCGTCGAGGGCGTTGCTTGGCATGACGATCTTCCAGCCCGCGAGCCGGCTGGCCCAGCTCTCGAACGAGTGGGAGTGATAGAGACTCCCGCGAATGCCGGAGCCGGACGGCGTCATCACGACCATCGGCATGTCGAAGTTGCCGGCGCTGGACCAGCGTTGATTGCCGGCCACTTTCAGCAGATCGATGGTGTTGAAGCCATAGTCGCAGAACTGAATCTCGGCGACGGGCCGGCCGCCGGCATAGGCGATGCCCATGGCCATGCCGATGATGCCGCGTTCGTCGAGCGGCGAGTTCCAGGCCGTCTTCAAGCCCTGGGTGGCCGTGAAGACGCCTCCCAGCGGCGGGCCGACGTCTTCGCCAAAGATGTCGGTGACGCCGAGATAGGTCTCGCCGTAGTGCAATGCCAGTCTTACTGCCTGGACGAGAGTTGCCATTGGTCGCAGCTCCTCGGACTCCTCGGTCCCACGCTCTGCGTGGGAACGTGTTCTTCGACGCTCTGCGTCGTCTTCCGAACAGACGCGACGCAGAGCGTCGAAGAAGCCGTTCCCACGCAGAGCGTGGGAACGAGGGTGCTCAGGGGAGCCCTGTGTAATCGCCCGGATAGACGGCATCGACCGTGCTGGGGGCGTAGGTGTGAAGCTCGATGTCCTCGGCTGTCGGTTGCGGTTCCTGAAGGCACTCTTGCAGCGCTGCCTCGGTTTCCTCGGCCGCCTCGACGCGGATCCTCTCGCAATCCTCGTGCGACAGCACGCGTGCCTCGGCCAGCCTGTCTTCGAGCAGTTCGAGGCAGTCTGGCTCGTCCTTGACGCGCAGAGCGCCGGAGGACGACGAGTGTCCATGCAGCCGCGAAACCATCGCCTCGATCATGTAGGGCCGGCGATCACGGCGGCAATGCTCCAGGCCTCGGGCGATGGCATGCCAACTCGCGATCGCGTCGTTGCCATCGACCACTTCGCCCTGAATGCCGTGGGCCTTGCCGCGGTCGATGATGCGTTCCTCGCTGTGTTGCCCGGCGGCGGGGGTCGAGATGCCCCAGCGATTGTTCGTGACGACAATCAGGACCGGCAGTTCGTTGCCCGGCCGGCTCGACCAGATCAGACAACTGGCGAAATCACCCTCGGCTGTGCCGGCGTCGCCGCCCACGACAACCGAGACGCCATTGCCTCCCTCATGCCGCTTCTGCATCAGGGCGGTACCTGGAGCCATGACGTACTGAACTTCAATTACCGAGGTGACGGGAAGGACGTTCATGGCACGAGAGGCATAATGTCCACAGAAATTGCGGCCCATCGAGTGCGGATCGGTCCGAGTCATGGCCATCTGACGAAGACCATCGATGAGAGGCATGCCCATCGCGACCAGACATCCGGAGTTGCGGTAGTGCAGGTGCAAGAAGTCGAAAGCGGGACCGATGCCTTTTTTGACCTGAAGTCCGAGACAGACGTTGAACGCTTCCTCACCGGGTCCGCCGATCCAGAAGTGGCCCTGCCCCGATTTGCTCATCTTGACCGTTCGCTCTTCCATCGCCCGAGTACGGGCAATGAGGCGATAAATCTGCACGCAGCGCTCGGCTGAGAGGGCCTCGTCACTGCTGTAAATCTCTTTCAAGGCCAGCGTGGCCAGACCATTCTCCAAGACTCGCGTCGGTTCGCTGGACATGCCACGTCCTTCCGCGGCTGGTGGACCCTGGGTGGGTCCGTCACGAGAGCTTCACTATCTATTCTACGCTGCCATCCGGACGAAAAGGAGACCAGACTATTCGATCTCCTAATCCACATCGGCCCTCATGAGAGGAGGACTTGCGTCTACCTTTGGCCGCTTGCGGCGTAGCGGGCCCCATCCTATGGAGTAACCTCGCTACACCGCAAGCGGCCCTCGCGTGACGCTCAGCAGGAACGTCGGATTCGCTGCCTCGAATCGCAACGTCTCAAGTTGTTCCACTCCGCGCGCCACATTAATCATCGACACCTGTACATGGACGGTCAGTCCCTTCAGCACCGCATGGGCAGCGCTGAGGCTCTCCAGCGTGGCGACGTTGACCACGAGCCGGCCGCCGGCACGCAGCGCCGCAAAAGTAGCTTGAAGCAGCCGGCCCACTTCACGACCCGTCCCGCCGATGAAGGCCGCGTCAGGAGCGGGCAAGCCCTCGAAGACGGCGGGGGCGGTGCCGTGAATGGCCTTCAGGTTGCGGACGCCGAACGTCTCGGCGTTGGCCAGGATCAGGTGATAGTCGGCCGCATCCTGCTCGATTGCGTACACCAGCCCCGGCTCGCACAGCCGCGCCGCCTCAATGGACATCGAACCGGACCCGGCACCGACGTCCCAGACCATGTCGCCCGCATGCAAGCATAGCTGCGCCAGGGCCAGGCAGCGGACTTCGGCCTGCGTAATCAGTCCGCTCTTGGGCCGGCTCTGGGCGAAAACGTCGTCGGGATTCCCGAAGCGGAGAAAGGCGTCCGGAGCGGCGGGCCGGTCGGGTTGGTCCGGCTTGCGCTTGAGGATCAGCACGTTGAGCGGCGAAAACTCCATGTCCTGAATGTCGGCCAACTCGCCCTGGGTGACACGTTCGTCCGGCGCTCCGAGGTTCTCGCAAACGAAGGCCCGGAAGTAGTCGAGTCCCCGCACTTGCAACTGCCGGGCGACGTGAGCCGGACTCTGGGCCTCACTAGTGAACAGGCCGACGGTCTCCGCCGTGCGAATACGGTCCAGCACTTCCTCCAGGGGATGCGTCGCCAGATTGGTCAGGTACGCTTCCTCCCATGACTCCTTGATGCGGGCAAAGGCGAGCTGCATGCAACTGACGTGCGGCAGCACCTCGAAGCGATCCTTGCCGAGCAGGTCGCAGAGATAGCGAGCAACGCCGTAGAAGAGCGGATCGCCAGGTGCCAGGAGGACTGCGCGGCGCGGCTGGCGGAACGATTCCTCCAGCATCGACAGAACGGACGGCAATTCGGCAGGCAGCGGCCGGCGTTCGGCTTTCAGTTCCGGGAGCAGCGTGAGCGTCGATTCGGGACCGAAGACGATCTCGGCGGCCAGGAGCAGTTCGCGAGCGCGGGCTGTCAGGCCGCCGAGGCCATCGCTGCCGATGCCGATGATGTGGACTTTCTCGGGGGTGCTGGACATTCGCAATCGTGGAACAGGGATCGGGACTCGCGACGGCTTGCCGAAGGCATGTTATCCAGGGCAGAGGGAAGGGCCAGTCGCAACTCACCTCATTGATTGGAAACGAGGACGACGTCGATGCCGCGATACAGATCGTGCTGCCGGCTCAGTTCGCGATGCGGTCCCCGCGCCAGCGGGCGCAGCCTCTCCCAGGTCGAGGCCGGCAGCACGACATACGCCGGCACCGGATAGCGCAGCCAATCGACGACCTGCTCATCCGAGAAGAGCGGTTCCACCTTGTGCCGGCAGTAGAAGACAAGGCTCGGCTGGAAATACTGATACCAGCCGATATGGATGTCGCCGGCGGAAGCGCTCGCCTGGAGCGCCTCCCCCAGCGGACGCGGCGCCTTGTGGCGATCGATCGCTGCCTGGCCCCAACCGAACAGCAGCCCCAGCCAGGCCGTCGCCGTCAACCCCAGCACCGCCAGCAGCGCGGACGGCCGCCGCTGCCGCAGATACCATGCGCTCGCCAGCGCTCCCAGCACCGGCACGATTCCCACAATCGCCCAGTCTTCCAGGCCCGACAGGTGCCGTCCCCTGGTCAGAGACGGACCGATCGCGCCGCCGCCGATCAGCAGGCCCGCCGCCGTCAGCGCTCCCGACAGCACCAGACAACCCAGGCTCAGCGGCATGCCCCAGGCCGGCAGCATCAGTTCGCCGCGCCGCCAGCGGTCGAGAAAATGGGCGGTCAGCAGAGCCAGCGGGGGATAGAGAGGCAGCACATAGTTCGGCAGTTTCGTCCGCGACACCGAGAAGAAGACGAGATAGACCCCAATCCAGCAGACGAGAAAGCGATAGCGAGGGTCAGGCCGTAGTTCGCGGAACTGACGCCAGGAGTGCCAGCCGGTGAGCGCGAAGAAGATGGACCACGGCGCGAAGCCGGCGAGCAGCACGAGAGGATAGTAGAAGATCGGTCCGCGATGGTTCTCCATCGCCTCGCTGAAGCGTCCGAGGTTGTGCTTGAGGAAGAAGCCGCGCAGGAACTCGCCGCGCGTCTCCGCTCCAACCCAGCCATACCACGGCGCGGCAACGAGAACGAACAGAAGGATGCCCCAGCCGAGAGCGGGACGAAAGACCCGCCGCACCTGGCGCGACCAGAGCAAGAGCAGGCCAATGACCGCGCCAGGCAGCACCAGAGCGACAGGCCCCTTGGCGAGCATGCCCAGGCCGGTGCTGAGGCCGCACAGGATCAGCCAGCGGTCGCCGCCGCGCTCGAAATCGTTCCAGAAAAAGAGCATCGTCAGCAGCGTGCAAGCGCAGAGCAGAGCGTCGGGATTGGCGAAATGGGCCGCGCCGCAGAACAGCATGGTGCTGAGGAGGATGAAGCCGGCAAGGAACCCCGCGCCCGCGCCGAACATCTTCCGGCCCAGTTCGTAAGCGAGCAGCACGCCCAGCAGAGCGGCGAGAGCGGAGGGCAAGCGGGCGGAGAATTCGTTGATGCCGAAGACGTGATAACACCCCATCTGCATCCAGTAGAGCAGGGCGGGCTTATCGACGCGAAAGGCGAAATTGAACGTCGGCACGATCCAATTGCCGGCCTCGTACATCTCGCGGGCGCACTCGGCGTTGTTGCCCTCGTCAATGTCCCAGAGACTGCTCGCGCCGAGGTTGACCAGACAGAGCGCCGCCCAGGCAATTCCCAGCAGCAAATAGTGACCCGTCCGAGCATTGAGCCTCTGGAACATCCCTGTTCCTCCGTGCGCGGGGAATGGCCCTTCCTGGGCCGCCTGAGTATACGCAAGGAAGCGATTCACGCCAGCCCAGACAGGGAGTACTCTCTGGATGTCCGGCGGGGTCGCCCTGCCCTGAAGGGCAGAGTGCGGTCCCATCCAACCGGCTTCTTACCGCGCCAAACGCAGGATGTAGATACTGCCGTTCGGATTCGAGAGGGCCAGGTGTCGGCTGTCCGGCGCCCATGCCAATTGCACGTCGGCGGGCAACTGCCGGGGGGACTGAAGAGACCCGTTCTCGAGACTCCAGACGTAGACAAAACCGGTGTTGCCGAGTCCCGCTAACTTTTTCCCATCCGGCGAAATCCGCAAATGCGATAAAGAGTTGGGCCGCTGCCGCCAA
>JBBRIK010000022.1:0-13635 GCA_038221045.1 Gemmatales bacterium | reverse complement strand
GGCCTCATCGACGAGAATGCCGACGGCCAGGGCCAACCCGCCGAGCGTCATCAGGTTGAGCGTCTGCCCGCTCAGCCACAGGGCCACGAGCGCACCGAGCAGAGCGAGTGGGATGTTCAGGACGACGACCAGCACGCTGCGCCAGTCGCGCAGGAACACCAGCACCATCAACCCCGTCAGACAGGCCCCGAGAATCCCTTCCACGCCGACGCCCCACATGGCCCGCGTGACATACGGCGACTGATCGAACTCGAAACTGATGCTGATGTCCTCCGGCAGGGCCGCCTGCATCCGCGCCAGGTTCCTCTTGACCGCGTTGACGACCGTCAGCGTCGAGGCGTCGGCCCGCTTGGTCACGAGCATGTAGACGGTGCGCTGGCCATTGACGAGTGCGTAGCCGGTCGGGATGTCGGTCGCGTCCTTGATGTCGCCGATGTCGCGCAGGCAGACGGTTGAGCCGGGCCGAATCGGGATGTTGGCCAGGTCTTGCGGGTTCGCTGGTACTGAATTGATGCGGACAATCGGCATCCTGTCTTCGATGTAGATGTTGCCCGAGGGGCTGATGGCGTTGCCTTCCGCGAGGGCGGTGATGACGTCGCGGAGCGAGACGCCCTTGGAGTCCATCAGCTTCGGATTGACCTTGAAGACTATGGTGCGCTGGCTGCCGCCGAAGGGCGGCGGCGCGGAGACGCCGGGCAGGGTGGCGAAGATCGGGCGGACGTCGAAGAGGGCCATGCGCTGCATTTCGCCGATGGTCCGGTTCGGGTTCTTCGTGGCGAGGACGAGGTAGCCGACGGGTACGCTGCCGGTGTCGAAGCGCATGATGAACGGCGACACGGTCCCTGGCGGCATGAAGGCGCGCGAGCGATTGACGTAGTTGACCGTCTCGGCCATCGCCTGAGCCATGTCGGTGCCGGGATTGAAATAGAGCTTCATCAGGGCGACGCCCTGGATGTTCTTCGACTCGACGTGGTCGATGCCGGCGATGTAGAGGAAGTGATACTCGTAATAGTTGGTGATCAATCCCTCCATCTGAGCGGGATCCATGCCCCCGTAGGGCTGGGCCACATAGATGACCGGCAGGTTCAAATCGGGAAAGATGTCGATGTGGGTTCGCGACAGGGCGAGGATGCTGCCGCCGATGAGCGCGACGACGGCGACGAGGATGGTCCAGGGCTTGCGCAGCGCGAAGGTGATAGGATTCATGCTGCCTATTCTTCCATTACCACCCTCCGGGGACAACACCGGACAGGTTAATTGCTTTTAACCGACTCGAACGTTCCCTTCGCCGCCCACCCGGACGACAATGTGGGTTGGAGGTCGGCCATGCCGCGGATTTTGATCATCGAAGACGAACGCAAGGTGCTTCGCAGCCTGGAGCGCGGTCTGCACGCCGAGGGATATGACGTCGCGACCGCTGCCGATGGGGAGGACGGATATCAGCAGGCCACGGCGCAGCCGTTCGACTGCCTCGTGCTGGACTTGATGCTGCCTCGCCGGGACGGCCTGCAAGTCCTGAGTGATCTCCGCAAGGCGGGGAAGACAACCCCCGTTCTGATCCTTACCGCCCGTGACGCGGTGGAAGACCGCGTGGCCGGACTCGACTGCGGGGCGGACGATTACCTGGTCAAGCCTTTCGCCTTCGCGGAGTTACTGGCTCGGCTGCGGGTCCTGCTGAGGCGGGGGCGCGACCTGCGGGAAACGATCCTGCGTGCCGGCGACCTCACAATGGACCTGATCCAGCGGCGAGTGACGCGGGCGGGCGTGGAAATCGAGTTGTCGCACCGGGAATTCGAGGTGCTGGAGTATCTGTTGCGGCACAAGAACTCGGCCGTTACCCGTGACATGCTGGGCCGTGACGTGTGGAAGGAACCGGGACACGCCCTGACCAACGTGATCGACGTTTACATCACTCTGTTGAGGAGGAAGCTGGAGCCGCCGGACCAGCGGTCTCTCATCCACACCATTCGCGGCGTCGGCTACCGGATCGAGGAGTGATGGCTGTGCGTTTGACCATCCGCTGGCGGCTGACGCTCTGGAACCTCCTGGCCCTGGCGCTGGTGCTGTTCGCCTTTGCGGTTCTTGTTTACGCGCTCGTCGCCCGCTCCCTCTACAAGGGGTTGGACAGCAGGCTGGCGAGCGCCTTCGATCAACTGCGGCACAACCGCCGGCTGAGCCGCGACACCGACAACCGGCTCACCTACTGGATTGCCGAGTGCAAGGAGCACGAGAGCTTCTTCTGTGTCGTCTACGGTCGCGATGGGAAGATGCGTCACCATTCGGAGGAACTGGCTGCCGACAGCGTTCCGGCGCGCCCCGATCAGGTCTCCCCAGAGCCGTCGTTCCAGGACCTGAACTTGCCGATCATCAGCCGGCAGCGCGCGTTGATTTGTCGCATCCAGCCCTCAGAAGAAGAGTTTGACGTCCTTCTCCTGGCGCCCCTCGCGGACCTCGACCGGGAACTGGAACATCTTCGCACCGCCCTGGCGGCGACCGTCCCGGCAGTTCTGTTATTCTCGGGCGTGGTCGGCTATGTCCTGGCTCGCAAGGCCCTGACTCCTCTGGCGCGGCTACAGGCCCTGACGGACGAGATCACCGCCGAGCGGCTCGACCGGCGCTTGCCTGTGGACAATCCGCACGACGAACTGGGACGGCTGACGCAGACGATCAACGCCATGATTGGCCGGCTCGAGCAGTCCTTTGTTGAGGTCCGCCGTTTCACCGCCGACGCCTCCCACGAACTGCGCACGCCCCTGACTGCCATTCGGGCTGAGGCCGAGGTTGCCCTGACACGAGCGCTGACTCCGTCGGAAGCGAGTGAACTCCTGGGCAGCATCCTCGAGGAGTGCGAGCGGCTGACCCGACTCACCGAGCAACTGCTGACCCTGGCTCGCGAGGACGCCGGAACAGCACACGCCGAGCGCGTGCCTGTGAACCTGACCGCCCTCGTCGCCAGCGTCGTGGAAACGATGCGCCCGGTTGCGGAGGCGAACGGGCTTCGGCTCGTCGTGGAGTTGATCGAGGGCATCACCGTGGCGGGAGCCGGGGGGCGATTGCGGCAGGTAGTTTACAACCTCCTCGACAACGCCATCAAGTACACCCCCGAGGGTGGCCGCGTCGAGGTGCGGGTGGGGTCCTCTCGGGACAACGTGATCCTGGCCGTTCGCGACACGGGGATTGGTATCCCGGCCGAACATCTGCCGCGTGTCTTCGACCGCTTCTACCGCGTGGACAAGGCTCGCGGTCGTGAGAGGGGCGGCACCGGCCTGGGCCTGAGCATCGCCCGCAGCATCGTGCAGGCCCACGGCGGACAGATCGTCGTGGAGAGCGACAGCGCCAGCGGAACGACCTGCACGGTATCGTTCCCGCTGAGCGAAGACAAGGACTCCCAGCCTCTCCACGGTCCCCCGCCGGTTAAACCGATTTAATCTACTGAACACTTCCTTCCTCCCGACGCCCGAGGCTATAACCGAAGGCGGATAATGGCGGTCCGCCTCAGCAGTGGAGTCGCGCTGCTTCTCCCCTCCGGGAAAGGGTGGTCAACATTCTGTGTCCTGTTTCCTCAAGGAGTCCGCATCATGCGAGAGGTTTTCCTTCTCGGAGTCGTGTTCGCCCTCAACGTCGCGCTCCTGGCCGCTGACGACAAGGTGCGCAACTTCACTTTCGGCAAGGACGATGTCGCCAAGGTGCCGTCGGGCTGGACGGCGGCAAAGACCGGCAAGGGCGAAGGCAGCGTCTGGAAGGTGGCGGCGGACCCGACAGCGCCGTCGAAGAAGGGCTACGTCCTGGCCCAGACCGCCGTGGGGCCAAATGCGCTTTTCAACCTCTGTGTCGCCGATGACACCAGCTACACAGACGTCGAGATCACCGTCGCCTTCAAGCCCGTCAAGGGCGACAAGGACCAGGGCGGCGGCCTGGTGTGGCGCTACCAGGACGCGAACAATTATTACCTTGCCCGCTTCAACCCGCTGGAGGACAACTATCGCCTCTACAAGGTCGCCGCCGGCAAGCGCATCCAACTGGCGACGAAAGAAGACCTCAAGGCCGCGGCCGGTGAATGGCACACCCTCAAGGTGATGATGAGAGGCGATCAGATCGAGTGCTCCCTCAACGGCAAGCAATACCTCGAAGCGAAGGACACGACGTTCACGAAGGCCGGCAAGATCGGCCTGTGGACCAAGGCCGACGCCCAGACCTTTTTCGACGACCTCAAGGTGAGCGGCAAGTGATTTGCGCTTGCGCCTGGGTGCTGTCGTAAATAGGAGCCGCACCCTTCACACGGAGCGAATACCGGAGAGATATGAGACTGGCCCGCAAGCCGGTCCCCCCTTCAAGAGGAGAAGAGCCATGGTTCGACGTATTGCACTGCCTTCACTGGTCCTTTTCGCCGTTCTGGGCATCGGAATCACTCACTGGCTCACCGCGGCCGACACGCCGGCGAAGCTCGATGCCGACAAGATTTCCGAGGCGTCAGGCACGAAAGCGACCACCAGCCCCGACGGCGTGGTGCGCATCGCCTGGGCGCGGACGGATGTGGCCGTCGAGGTCGATGGGATGCCGCTCAAGCCGTTTGCCGGACTCGGCTCCTGGGCCGCCTTCACGCCGGCCAAGCCCGGAGCGATGGTGATGGGGGACACGGTGGTCTTCCAGGACGAGGTGACGCCGGCCATGGACGCCGCCTTTGCTCGCGGACTCGAGGTGACCGGGCTGCATAACCACTTCTTCCACGACGAGCCGAAGGTCTACTTCATGCACATTGGCGGCTCGGGCGAACCGGAGAAGCTCGCCGCCGCGGTGAAGAGTGTCTGGGACGCGATCAAGAAGGTTCGCAGGGACCACCCACACCCGGCGACACGGTTCGCGGGGGGAGTGCCGAAGGAGGGCAAGATCGACGTAGAGACTATCGAGAAAGTCTTGGGCCAGAAGACCGAGACCCAGCAGGGAGTGGTGAAGGCGACCATTGGTCGCGAGGGGAAGATGCATGGGGTCAAGGTGGCCGGCTCGATGGGACTGACGACCTGGGCGGCCTTCTCCGGTAGCGACGATCTGGCCGCCGTGGATGGCGACTTCATTATGACGGCCGCCGAGGTTCAGCCCGTGCTGCGGGCGCTGCGCAAGGGCGGCCTGCACGTTGTCGCCCTGCACAATCACATGATCGGCGAGGAGCCTGCGTTCTACTTCACGCACTTCTGGGGCAAGGGATCAACGCGGGAGTTGACCGTGGCCATCAAGTCCGCGCTGGAGGCACAGAAGGCCGCTGCCATGAAGAAGGACCATTGAGAGGCTATCAGGAGAGGTTGGAAATCGCCGGAAGGATTGGGTCGATTGGAACAGTCGATGATCTCGTGCTTGCGACTCGAACGGCCTGGAGCCTGACGGGCGATCAGGGTGACGATCTTGTTCTCCCCGGCCGTCCTCTCGGTCTGCCTCTCATCCTGTCTCGGGAGGGCAGCAGCAGCGGATCGCCCTGGCGCGGGCCATCGCGGCGCGTCCCGGCTTCCTGCTCCTGGATGAACCCTTCTCCGGCCTGGACCTGGTTACGAAGACGCACCTGTTCCAGGAGATCAAGGCGCTCGCGACGGGCCGGAACTTGACCGTCGTCCTGGTGACCCACGACCCGCTCGAGGCCGTCACCCTATGCGGATTCGCGATCGTCCTCGAAGAGGGCCGTTTGGTCGAGGCCGGGGCGGAGACAACAACGCTCGCGCTGAATTGACTCAATGCCGGGCGGGCCGAACCTCGATGGGGATCACAGCCGTGGACTCGTTTACACACTCATTCTCGGGTTCGAGTTGCTTGCACGCCAGGGTCTGGGCGGGATGTCCGAGCGCTCGATAGAGCCGAAATTGAGCGCGATCGTAGTCGGCGACAGCGGCATAGTAGTCGGCGTACGCCTGCGCCAGCGCCTGCACGGCCGCGACGACCTCCTGCGGCCGAATCAGGAGAACGAGCCGGCCCGCGCCCTGCGTCTGTCCGAGTCCTTCGAGGTTCTTGTTGGCGGAATCGACGGCGTCGTGGACCCCCAGTTCCGCCTCGGCCAGACGAGCGGCGGCCGACTGCGCCTGGGCATGACTCTGCACCACTTCTGCGGCGATTCGATCCTGGACGCGGAACATTTCGACCATAGCGAGTTCGTTTTCCGCTCTCCGCTCGTTGACGCGGGCGCGGTTGCCGAAGCCGAGGTTCTGTAGTTCCCAGATCAGCTGCACGTCGATGTCGAAGCGAGCGCCGAAATGCGATACGTCGTCGTTGAGTCCGCCTCCGAAAGTGCCGCCAGCGAGGTTGCCGGACGGATTGGTCGAGGCCCCTCGAATGAGCAGACTCGGTATCAGCGGCCGGATTTTCTCCTGCCGCAAGCGGGCGAGCGTGGCCTGGACGAGGGCCTGCTGGGTGGCGAGTTCGGGACGGTTCGTCAGCGCGATGGGGATCAAGTCATCGATGCCGCACTGAGGCGGAACGAGCGTCACTTGCAGATGCGGCGGCTCCACCGGTTCGAGCAGGGCGGAGGCGTCGAGTCGCAGAAGGCGAGCGAGATCGGCGCTGGCGACTTGCCAGCGTTCGCGGGCGCTGAGGACGGCTTGCCGGCGGCGGGACGCCTCGACGCGCGTTCGCGACACCTCGACAGGAGGCACGAGGCCCGGCGACAGCTTCTCGGTCCGGCGCACGACGTCCTCGGCCCGCCGGGCCGTCTCCTCGGCAGCGGCGAGTTCGCCTCGGGCCTGCTGGACGTTGAAATAACTCTCCGCGACAGCGAGCAGTGTGTCATTCCGTGCCGTCTGCAGAGCGGCCTCACGGGCGCGGAGGTCCTGGCGAGCGGCGAGAGGTGCGAAAAGTGCGTCGGTGACGGCGAAGACAGCGGACGGCCCCGCGCCGGCCATGAGCGAACTCTTGCTGGTGCCGAGAATCCTGCCCTCGACGTTCTGGATCTGTCCATCGTGGCGGAAATAGTCGCCGCCGCTGTAGATGGTCGGCAGCCACAGGGCGCGAGCGCGTTGAAGCTGAGCTTCCGCGACCTCGATGCGCTGCGAGGCCAGGGAGATGTCGAGGGGCTGCACCCCGGCGAGGCGCAGCGCGGCCGGCAGATTGATGGGCAACGGCCGATCTTCGACTGGCACACTGGCGGGAGCGAGAGAGGGAGGGCGTGAGGAAACCGGAAGCCATGCATCCTGAGCAAAGGTCAGCGAGGCGGCCGCGCCGAGGCTTCCCAGAGCGCCAAGGAGTGCGCGAACGAACCTCGACCTGTACTGTCGGTCGCCCATCGCTGGCTTCCCGGTGGAGGCGGAATCGGATCGTATAGGTTGTATCGGTCATTCGAGCGCGCAGAGATGAGGCCTTCGTCGACAAGGTGCAATGGACGGGCGGTTCTTGCCGCTTGCGGCTTTGCAAGTTGTCTGCAAAGCCGCAAGCGGCAAGAAGACTACTGGTCATCCAGACGGTGTGGGGCGAGGGGTTCTTCTCTTGCTCCCCTCGCCCCTATCCTGGGGAGAGGGGGTACTTCTCTTGCTCCCCTCGCCCCTATCCTGGGGAGAGGGGTTGGGGGGTGAGGGGTAGAGCGCGAAACGTAAACAGACCCCCTCACCCCCAGCCCCTCTCCCCCGCAAAGCCGGGGGCGAGGGGAGCAAGAACCCCAGCGCACCCTGCGGAACAGACTGTTAATGATTGACCCCGACGCCGGAGACGATATGCTCAAAATCACCCACCCCAACAAGGACCATCCTCCATGAATGCCGTTTTCCTCGCTCTCAGCCTGACCGCCGCCCTCGTGGATCCTCCTCCCAAAATGCCACTCTGGCCCAAAGGCGCTCCCGACGCCGTCGGCGACACCGCCGACGACAAGCCGACGCTCACTCTCTATCGGCCCGCTTCCGGTAAGGCGACCGGTGCTGCCGTCGTCGTCTGTCCGGGCGGCGGCTACGTCGCGCTCGCCCTCGGCCACGAGGGCAAGGACATCGCCGACTGGCTCACCCAACACGGCGTCACCGCCTTCGTCCTGAAGTATCGGCGGGCCCCGCGCTACAAACACCCCGTTCCGCTTCAGGACGTTCAGCGCGCTCTCCGCACCGTCCGCGCTCGCGCCAAGGAGTGGGACCTCGACGCGAACAAGATTGGCGTCTGGGGCTTCTCCGCCGGCGGTCATCTCGCCAGTTGTGCCGCCACTATGTTCGAGGACGGCAAGACCGACGCCGAGGACGTCATCGAGCGCGTTTCGAGCCGCCCGGACTTCGCCATCCTCTGTTATCCCGTGATCGACATGGATGGTCCCGCGACCCATCGCGGCTCGCGCCAGAACCTCCTCGGTAACAATCCGTCCGCGGACCTCGTCAAGAAGATGTCCACCCAGACGCAGGTGACGGCGAAGACTCCGCCGACGTTCCTGTTCCACACCGACGCCGACACGGGCGTGCTTCCCGAGAACAGCATCCTGTTCTATCTCGCGCTCAAGAAGGCGAAGGTCCCCGCCGAGCTACACATCTACGAGAAAGGCCCTCACGGCGTCGGCCTTGCTCCGAAAGACGCCGTGTTGAACACATGGTCGGAACGCCTCGCCGACTGGCTCAAGGCACGCGGCGCCGTCAAGTGATAACCCACCACCCGCTACGCCGCAAGCGGCAAGAAGGAACCTCCATGTACTCCCGCCTCCTCTCTTTCGTCGCGATATTCACGCTGTCCCCCGGACTGTTCGCCGGCGAAAATTGGCCCGTCTGGCGCGGCCCGCGCGGCGATGGCTCGTCGCACGACACGGGCCTGCCGCTGAAGTGGAGCAACACTGAAAACGTCGTCTGGAAGGCGAAACTGCCCGGCGTCGGCCATTCGTCGCCCATCATGTGGGGCGATCGCATCTTCTTGACGTGGTGCCTCGAAGGTGACGCCAACAAGAACAAGCCGCGCGTTCTTGGCTGCCTCGATCGCACCAACGGCAAGATACTCTGGGAGCAGACCGTCCTGAAGTCGCCTCTGGAGGTGAAGCACTCCCTCAACAGCCATGCCAGCGCCACTCCCGCGACGGATGGGACCCATGTCTGGGTGACCTTCCTCGACGCTTCCCGGATCGACACTCCCCGGATGATCGTCGTCTGCTACACCATGGACGGC
The DNA here is from genome assembly GCA_038221045.1 of Gemmatales bacterium. Classification (GTDB taxonomy): domain Bacteria; phylum Planctomycetota; class Planctomycetia; order Gemmatales; family Gemmataceae; genus JBBRIK01. The sequence goes on along the minus strand of JBBRIK010000022.1, from coordinate 4,542 downwards.
AAGGAAGTCTGGCGCGAGTCGCCCGGCAACCTGCGCTCGGTCCACGGCTTCTGCTCGCCGCCGATCCTCTACAAGGACCTCGTCATTCTTAATGGCGATCAGGACGCCGAGGCGTATCTCGTCGCCTACGAAAAGACCACCGGCAAGGAGAAGTGGCGCGTCGATCGTCCGAAGCGGACGCGCTCCTACTGCCCCCCGCTGATCGTCGAGGCGGCCGGCAAGACGCAGATGGTGCTGTCCGGCAGCCGGAGCGTGGCCAGTTACGACCCCGCGACCGGCAAGCAGCACTGGCTCATCAAGGGTCCGACGCAGCAGTTCGTCGCTGGCCTCGTCTTCACCGAGAATACCTTCTTTCTGACGACTGGCTTTCCCGAGTACCACCTGATGGGCATCAAGCCCGACGGGGAGGGCGACATCACCGACAGCCAGCACATCGCCTGGCACAAGAAGAACCTTCCCGCGCGCGAGGCGTCCTATGTCCCGTCGCCAGTCGCCTTCGAGAAGTATTTCTTCGTCGTCTCCGACCTGGGCATGGCGAGTTGCTTCGAGGCGAAGACCGGGAAACGCCTGTGGATGGAGAAGCTCGGACGGCAGCACAGCGCCTCCGGCATCGTCGCCGAGGGCCGGGCCTATTTCACCGACGACGACTGCGACACGTTTGTCTTCCAGGCGGGGCCGAAGTTCGACTTACTGGCCACGAACAGCCTCGGCGAGAAGTGTTCCGCGTCGCCGGGGGTGGCGCAAGGTCAACTGTTTATTCGGACTACGCAGCACCTCTACTGCCTGGGATCGTCGGCAAGTGGAAAGAAATAGTTGCGAAGGGGATAAAGCCCGCGTAGACTGGCGTTTCGATTGGACCCGTTTGACGAGCCGAGGGGCAGAAGCTCCCGGCGGCGGCACACCGCCGACCGCGAACGCGGTGCGGCTCGTCAATTTTTTCGCCGCTTCGAGGAGACACTGCAGATGGGACAGAATCGTCGTCAATTTCTTGAAACCGCAGCCCTGGCGGGCGCCGGTTTCTGGGCGGCCGGCGGACTCGAGGCGAAGCCTTCGAGCGCGGCCAGCGAGAAACTCAACATCGCCTGCATCGGCGTCGGCGGCAAGGGCTCCAGCGACACCGACCATGCCGGCAATCACGGCGAGGTCGTCGCCCTTTGCGACATCGACGAGAACCACCTCAACGGCAAGGCGAAGAAGTTCCCGCAGGCGAAGAAGTTCACCGACTATCGCAAGCTCTTCGACGAGCTGGGCAAGAGCATCGACGCCGTCACCGTCAGCACGGCCGACCACACCCACGCGCACGCCAGCATCCTGGCCATGCGCATGGGCAAGCACGTCTACTGCCAGAAGCCGTTGACGCACTCGGTCTACGAGGCCCGGCTGATGCGTGAGACGGCCCGCAAGAACAAGGTCTGCACGCAGATGGGCAATCAAGGCACGGCCGAGAACGGGCTGCGCCAGGCGGTCGAGATCATTCAGGCCGGCGTCATCGGCGCTGTGAAAGAGGTCCACGTCTGGACGAATCGGCCGATCTGGCCGCAGGGAATGGACGCCATCATGCGCGTTCCGGCAGCTCGCGAGGCGGCCCTGGCCGCGCTGTGGGGCAAGAGTGTGGGCGAGTTCAAGGACGAGACTCCCCCCAAGCACATCCACTGGAACGAGTTCCTCGGGCCGGCCACGTTCCGCCCCTACGCCTCCATCTATCCTTCGTTCTCCTGGCGCGGCTGGTGGGACTTCGGCACCGGTGCCATCGGCGACATGGCCTGTCACACGGCCAACATGGCCTACATGGCCCTGAAGCTCGGACTGCCGACGAGCGTCGTCGCCGAGGAGGTCCAGGAACTCAACCCGCAGACTGGCCCCACGGGCGCTCGCGCCGTGCTGACGTTCCCCGAGCGAGAAGGGCTGCCGGGAGTGAAGTTCACCTGGCACGAGGGCATCGACGGCAGCCGTCGCCGTTATCTGCCGAAGCCGCAGCTGTTTCACGGCGAGGCGGTCGCGGACAGCGGCTCCCTGCTCGTCGGCGAGAAGGGCATTCTGTATTCGCCGGACGATTACGGCGCCAGCTTCAAGTTCCTGGGCAAGAACGCCAAGGACCTGCAAGAAGAGGCGAAGAAGGTGCAGCAGAGTCTGCCGCGCAACGGCAAGGGCGATGACGGCATGAAGGCGGAATGGGTGCAAGCCATCCGCAACAACAAGCCGGAAACCGCGATGTCGAACTTCGACTACGCCTCGATGCTGACGGAAGCCATTCTGCTCGGCAACGTCGCCATGCGAGCCGGCAAGGGGACAAAGCTGGAGTACGACGCCGAGACCGGCAAGATCAAGAACGTCCAGAGCGCCAACCAGTTCCTGAAGCGCGAGTACCGCAAGGGCTGGGAACTGTGAGACTCGGAGGGCCTTCTTGCCGCTTGCGGCTTAGCGGACTGCCCGCTAAGCCGCAAGCGGCAAGCCTGCACGCGCTGCTGCTATGGATGAGCGTCGCTGCCGCGGGCGAACCTTCGCGCCTGGCGGTCATCCAGGATGCACCCGACTTCAAACTGACGACGCAGAAGGGAACCGAACTCGGTTTACGCGATCTCAATGGCAAGGTGCTGCTCGTCGGCTTCGTCTTCACGACGTGCAATGGTTCCTGCCCGGCAACCACTTCGCGCATGGTTCAGGTTCAACAGCGTTTGAAGGAACGCGGGCTTTTCAAGGACGATCGCGTTCGCCTGCTGACGATCAGCCTCGATCCCGTCCGCGACACGCCGGACGCTCTGACGCGTTATGCGAAACTGTTTGATGCCGACACGTCGCGCTGGAGCTTTCTGACGGGTCCGCGCGAGCGCATCGAGAAGGTGCTGTCCGCCTGGGGCATGTGGACGAAGCCGGCGGCGAATGGGCAAATCGATCATCCGTCGCGTGTCTTCCTTGTCGATGGACGCGGAAGGATTCGCGAGATATACGATCTCGCGTTTCTGAAAGCGCCCTGGGTCGTCGAGGACGTCGAAACGCTGCTGGCCGAGCCGCGCTGAGAAACCTGTCTTCCCATCAACGCTGAACCGGTCGCCGCTCCACGTCAGGAAACGCTTCTCCTCCCACGTTCGCATCCCACAGCTTCAGTGTCCCGTCCTCACTGCTGGCGGCGAGCCATCTGCCGTCGGGACTGAAGGCCACGCCGGAGCCGTCGCTGCGGAAGGGGGCGAAGGATAGCAATTCCTGACCCGTTTCCACGTCCCACACCTTCACCCGGAAGTCACCACCTGTCGAGGCGAGTCGCCGGCCATCGGGGCTGAAGCGAATGTCGAATACTGTCCCGATGGACACCCGGATCGTTCGAGTCGGCACCCCCTTGTCCACGTCCCAGAGGTGGACGAGACGGCCATCGCCTGGGGCGGCGAGCCCGCGACCGTCCAGGCTGACCACGAACGTGCCGCCCGAGGCCTTCTTCACCACGTCAGCCGCGGGTGTCGGATAGTCGGCCGTGACTTGCAGGCTCCAGGTATGCCGTCCCGTCTTCACCGCCGCCGTCGGCTGCACGGCCAGGGTCAGGTCCTGTCCCGCCGCGAAGCCGGTAGTGGAGAATACCTGTTCGGGCTGGGCCACGCCGTCCCACGTCAGGATGGCTCGCAGCACCGGCGGCAGGGCCAGGCTGTTGTCGCTGGCGAGCGTCGCCTGGATGACCGGATGCACGTCCACGGTCGAGGAGTGATAGACCAGCGCCGGCGCGCCACCGACGCCGGTGCCGGGGCTGAGGTCGAGGTCCAGGGGGATGGCATACGAGACGTCGCCGTTTTGCAGGAGCGCATCGCCCTGGCCGGGGTCGGCCGTGCGCGCCGTCGCCGTCATCGACCACGGACTCGCCGTCGCGACCACCTGCAAGGATGCCGTCGAGGAGGACCCCTCAGTGCCGGCCCGGTCGGTGATCCGCCCGCGCACCCGAATCGTCCCCGCCGACAGTTGCGGCAGCGTGAAGGCCCTCTGACGGGGTCGAATGAGGGAATATGGAGGACAGGAGTAATTCGTTCTTGGAGGCGCGAGCGGATTTCATTAACGTCGGGATCGTTTCGTTGCATTGCGCCTGCGCCACACACCCTGGGGGAGTGGAAAAATGATCGCGGTGCGCGCAAGGAGGCAGCCGCTAACTCCTGCGAGAAAAGGGCGATGGAACACCGCGTTGTCAAAGAACGAAGACCGCAGGACTCATTCGTGAGCCTGAATCGCTTATCCGTGGGGGAAGAGGGTCTGCGAAGGGGAATCGGGGAAGGTGTGGGAAGTCACCGTTTTGCCGAGGTCGGTGATTCGGATCAACCGGTCTTGCGCATCGTAGTGGTAATTCCAGGAGTGGAGGCAGGGGGATGCGGGCAGCGATGCCGGCGTGGCAGGGATCGGGACCGGCGCGGCCGATGCGGGAGCGCTCGTGGCCGCAGCGACAGCGAGGCTACCGAGCAGGGGAGTGAGTGAGCTGCGAAGAAAGCGGCGGCGGGACGATTGGTGCGATGCCATGAGGAAGACTCCTGAGATGATGGTGAAGACACAAGATGCTTATCAATCAGTAGT
>JBBRIK010000021.1:0-13655 GCA_038221045.1 Gemmatales bacterium | reverse complement strand
GGCCAACGCTCTCTGGGCCATTTGGTTTCGCGGCGACAATGAGGACAACGCGCGGGAATTGCAACGTCTGCTGCGTCTGAAGGATCGCGGCAAGGCCCTTGCTGGACTCGATGCCCTGGTTCTGCGCGCCCCCGCCTTTGCTGAGGCCGTCAACCAGCGCGCGATCCTTTTCTATCAGATGAAGTATTTCGAGAAGTCGGTCGCGGACTGCGAACATGTGCTGGCTCTGAATCCCCACCACTTCGGCGCCCAGGTCGGCATGGCCCAGTGTCTGCTGCAACTCGGACGGCAACGCGCCGCGCTGAGGGCGTTCCGTCACGCGATGCGTCTGCATCCCGAACTGCCTGGGGTCGCCGAGACGATTCGCGCGCTCGAGGAAGCTCTCGACGGTGGCAGTGGACGCGATGACAAGAAGTGATAGGGACAACGTCTTGCCGCGTATGGTGTCGCGGAATTGAACCGCTAAGCCGCAAGCGGCAAGACGGGGCCAGACGATCATTCCGCTTTCGCGGCGATCCTGCGCGGCTTGGCCGACTCGTGCCTGTCCTCACAGTCCCGAGGACACGCGCAACCCGTCCTGTCATCATCTCTTGAAAGTAGGTTGGAGGAGTCCCTCCTCGCGGAGAAGGTCATCGAAGGCCGATGCAAATAAGGAAAGCCATTTTGATAGGCAGGGAGCGCCGGGAATGATACTCTCTCGTTCCCGCGCTCTGCGTGGGAACGGCCTCTTCGACGCTCTGCGTCGTCTCTGTTCGGAAGACGACGCAGAGCGTCGGAAGACACGTTCCCACGCAGAGCGTGGGAACGAGGAGGGATGAGGGAGCGCCAGGAACGACCCGAGGCACGGTTGACAGCCGAGTTGACGGGGAGTATACCCCTGCTCCCCTCGGACCAGGCGCTCGAACCGATGCGACCGGCAGCGGTTGCCCAGGATAGGAACTTTCCGAGTCTGGTTCTGTGCAGGGAGGCTCTTGCATTCAAGCCCCAACGCTTTACAATCGATAGTTGGGGAAGTTGCACATTTTGAATCGTCGGAAAGCCCTCGTTCGCGCTCTCGTCCCGGGAATCCACCCGCACAGGTGAGTCATGGCCCAGTATTACACTCTCGATGAGGCCGCCCGCGTCCTCCAAACCACTCCGGACGTGGTCCGCAAAATGGCGGACGACAAGAAACTGCGCTCCTTCCGCGACAAGGGGACGCTCCGTTTCCGCGCGCAGGAGATCGACGAGCTGGCGCGCGAGATGGGTCTCGGCTCCGATCCCGATCTGCAACTCGGTGAGGTGCCCCAGCCCAAGAAGGGAGCCTCGCCCAACCCGGCCAAGCGTCCCTCCAAGATCGATAAGCCTTCCAGACCCTCCAAGCTCGCCAAGCCTTCCAAACTCGGTGACGCCCCCGAGGCTGAAACCTTCGATTTCAGCCTGTCGCTGGACGAGGAAGAGGAACAGGTGCAACTCGGGTCTCTGCCCCCGCGCTCGGCTTCGAGCAGCAAGAGCGGCAGCAAGAAATCCAGGCTCGGTCCTCCCGTCTCGCCGGCCCCCAAGCCCGGCTCCGACTCCGGCGTGCGTCTGGTCCCCGACGCCGGAGAGGTCGATTTCGACTTGCCGCTGGACGACGCGCCGGCCCCGCCTCCGACGCCCAGCAGCAGGAAGAAGAGCAAGCTGAGCAAACTCGCCGCCGGTCCCGATAGCGGCGTCCGCATCGTGCCTCTGGACCCGTCCGACAGCGACGTCAAAATGGTTCACGAGCAGGGGGGCGACGACGTTGTCTCTCTCGGCGGCAACAAGCCGATGTCGGCGTCCGATTCCGATATCCGCCTCGAACAGCATACGCCCGGCAAGACCGGCCGGAAGCACGATCCGGAGGTGGTCACGGAGGAGATCGACCTCGACGCCGAGATGTCGAAACACGGTTCGCCGACTCCTCCGCCCAAGCCCCGGCCGTCCGCGCCGCAACTGCCGACGAGTTCGCCGTTCGAGTTGTCCGAGGAAGACCTCGGCATCGACGACCCCGCGCCGATTGTCGGCCGAGGCGGCTCGCGCGACACGACGGATTCCAGCGGCGACTTTGAATTGACGCCGGGCGGCGACATGTCGCCTCTCGAGCTGGGCAGCGATGAGATGCCGGCCCTGAACATCGACGATGAGGAAGTCTCGCTCGGCGATCTGAACGACAGCAGCGGGGGCGGCGGCAGCGGCATCAACCTGCGCGACCCGGCCGACAGCGGCATCTCGCTCGAACAGGAAGGGTCGGATGAAATCGACCTGGACGATCTGAGCCTCGACGCCGGCGCGACTCCTGGTCCTCATAAGGGACGCGCCGCCAGCGACGATTCCGACAGCGAGTTCGAGTTGAGCCTGGACGATGACGAATCGTCCGAGACGATCAACGTGGAGTCGAGCGAGTTCGAGTTGAGCCTGGACGATTCCGGCTCGTCGGAACTGGAACTGGACCTGGAGCCGGCGGACAACGAGGGCGGCGCCGATTCCGACAGCGAGTTCGAGTTGACGCTGGACGATTCCAGCGGCAGTTCGGCCCTGGAGGACTCCGGCGAGGAAAAGGACATCTTCGAGACCGACTTCGAGGTGCCGGCCCTGGAGGAGGAGTCCGGCAGCGAGGCCCTGGCCCTGGACGAGGACACCGATCTGGAGTCCTCCGAATTCGATCTGGCCATCGACGAAATGGACGTCGGCGCCGAGGACGAGAGCGCCAGTCAGGTTGTCGCGCTGGAAGAGGACGAGTTCGACATCGATCCCGACGCGCCTCCCAAGCCCAAGCGCAAGACGAAGCTGGCCGAGGCGGACGAGGAGGATGACGGCAGTGAATTCTCCGGCATCGGTCCCGTCGAGGGCGAGGAGGACGACGAGACGGCGGTAGCGCCGGGCAAGGGAAGGATCCAGTACGTCGAGAAGCAGACTGCGCCGTGGGGTCCAGTCCCGGCGATGCTGATGCTGCCATGCATCATCGTGCTGTTCATCGTCGGGCTGATGGGCTTCGAGTTGATTCAGGGCATGCAGAGCTATCAGAAGACCGGCAAGTTCAGCGGCATGCTGATCGGCCCTCTGACGAAGGCGCTGACGGGCGAGGACCTGCCGGGCGGGAAGAAGTAGTGAGCCGCTTACTTTGGCGAGCCGCGACTTGACGAGCCGCGACTTGACGAGCCGCGACCGCAAGGGAGCGGTTGGAAGAAGCCGCTCCCTGACGGTCGCGGCTCGTCATGGTTGGCGAGCCGCGATCGGAGTCCCCTCATCGTCCTTGTTCCTGAATGAAGCGCTGATACGTTCCCGCCAGGACGCGGGACGGCTGAGGGATCAGACCCTTATCGCGTTCCGCGAGCCGCAGCGCTTGACGGAAGGTCTCCTCGGCTCGTGCAATCTGTCCCCGCTCCAGATCGAGCAACCCCGCCAGCAACAGCAAATCGAATCGTCCTGCTCGCTGCCAATCGGTCTGGATCAGCAGACTGCTCGAGTTCTCGCGTTCGTCCTCGGCCAGCGCCTTCATCGCCAGCGCGGTCAATCCCGTCCCCAGTCCCACCTCGCTCGCCAGGGCTTTCCGCAGCCTCCGGCGCAGGTCAGGCAGCGCACGATCCTCCTCTCCCTCCAGGAAATCGATCGCCTCGCGCAGCATGTCGCTGGCTCGGTCGTAATCGCCGACCGCCGCTGCCTGACAGAGCGTGAACCACTCGTAAGCCGGCACACGAAACGGCACCAGTTCGCCCGAGGGGGTTGGCAGAACGAGGCTGAACCTGTCCAGCTTCTTCTTCACATCCTGGACCTCCTCGGTGGCCAGCAGCTCGCCCGCCTTGTCCGCCCGGCCCAGCATCAGCAGCAACTCCAACTCCAGCCGCGTTCCCGCAAATCCGAAGAGCAGCACATTGGATTCGAGCAGGACGTCATCGAGCGCTCGCTTCGCCAGGCCGAGATCGAGTGCCATCCGGGCGCGAACCAGCGGATTGTCGCGCAGCGAACGCGAACGAATCACGAACTGATTCTGGCGATCCTGCACGTCGCGCTCGAGCCGCTGGACCTCGACGTCGAGCAAATCAGCCCGGCCGCGCGCCTCCACGTCGCCCACGTCGCGCCGGGCGAGCCGCAACTGAGCCTTGCGATGCTCCAGAGCGGCGTCAAGATAGCGGCGCTGCATGTACAGATCGGCAAGAGCGGCGTGAGCCGGCATCAGGTTCGGATCGACGCGTAAGGCCTGTTCCAGGGGCGTCACCAACTGGATATGCCGAACCGCGCTGAGGACGGAGCTCCGACTCACGGCGCCCTGTTCCGGCGTCACTCGAAGCAACATCTCATACGCCTGCCCCAGCCGCACGGCTGCATTGAGATCGTCCGGATCGGAGGCCAGGGCCGTTCGCGCCGAACGAATCGCCAGCAGCGGCAGAGCGGGCGAGCGGGTCATCGCATCGGCGAACATGGCCGGGTTCCGCAGACGCATCAGCAACTCGAAGAGCGGGCCGAGTCCCGCCTCGGGACGCGCCGGCACGGCCGACAGACTCGACCCGAAGACCGCCCAGCCGTGCCGCTGCGCTCGTTCGCGCTCGGCGGGATCCGCCGCGTCGAACCAGCGCAGCAACACCGACGACGCGGCCGACTCCCAGGGACGCGCTGCCTCAGGCCGAAAGACGTTCTCCCACGAGGAGCGCTTGCGCGGCGGACGTTGCGGCCCTGTTCCCGGCGCTGTCGATAGTCCCACGTCCTCTTGCGGCGGGCCAAACGCGAGGCGAACTGGGTCCAGTCTCCGTTCCGCGAACGCTTTGCCCTTCGGGCCGCGCGGCGCGTTCTTCCAGCCAAGCACGACAGCCTTGCCCTCGACGGCCAGGATCTCCCACTGCCGTTCATCCCGCGCCTGCGCCGCTACCGACTCCAGCATCATGCGCTGGTCCGGATCGTACAGGATCAGCAACGACATGCCGTACTCGAGGAACACGCCCTGCCAGCCCCCCACGAGCCGAATTGGCCTGCCGCCCTTCGCCAGCAGCGGATTCAACTCGCGACAGACGCCCTCGAACTCGCGCGCCGTCTCAACCCCTGTCGAGAGACGATGATCGAGAAAACTGCGTTCGCCAGGGCAGAACCACGCCAGATAGTGGGCGACGTCGGGATGAACCGCGAAGGCGCGCTCGTCCTCGCCGAGGACCTTCTGTTGACGCCAGCGCCGGATCGTCTCTGCCGTCCGCCGCAGCGACGGGTCCTCATATAGCCCCCAGACGGCCTGTCTGCCCTGCTGCGTGAAGCCCTGCAGCCAGCCGATGCTGGCGAAGAACACCAGGACCACACCCGATGCCAGCAGAGCGAATAGTCCCGGCACTGACGCGGAGCGCTCGGTCGTCTTGCGCCGCGTACTGGCCCAGTCCTGCATGTTGAGCGACGCGATTGGCCCGGCGACGACCGCGAAGAACGGGACCGTTCGCATCGACCATGCGCCAAAAAGTGCGAGCGCTCCCCAGACCGCGACGCGCCACCAGCACGTCTGCCGGCGGTTGAGCCAGAACGACAGCAGTCCCAGAGCGACAAGGAGAAAGTAGGCACATTCCGCCAGATTGAACGCCTCCAGCGGAGACAGGCGCAAGCCCGCCTGCCAGGGGGACGCGAACCCCAGTTGAGCAAAACGCGGATCGTCGGCAAGCCCGGAACTGCTCAGGATCGTTGACAACTCCAGCGGCAGGGTGAAGACTTTGAATCCATGCGGATTGAGCAGGCACGCCAGCAGCGACGCCGGCAACAGCCAGGTCGGCAAGGACGCGAGTCCCTTTCGGGGCGCCTGCAATTTCTCGCTCAGACAGACCAGCCACACAAGCAGAGGGCCGAGAAGGAACCAGTTATCGACGTTGGCCCAGAGCGCCAGCAGCAACAAGAGCGAAAGGTGCCTCTTCCACGAGGCGCGTTCTCCTTGCTGTTCGGAACTTCCGCGCCAGAGCAGCCAGAGAGTGAGGCCGAGGAAGAGATACGACAGACAGACCGGCTGCAAGAGCAAGTGCGGACTCATGCTCAGTAGAGCCAACAGCGTGCAACCTGCGGGAGCGAGCCAGCCGCTGTCCGGACGCCGCACGGCAAGCAGGACGCCCGCGAGGATCGCGACCGCCAGCGCCTTGACGATGACCAGGAGAACGCCGCCGCCAAGAGTATACAGCCCGTGAAACAGGAGATCGAAGAGCCAGGCGTGATTCACCCAACTCTCGGCAGTGAAGGTGAAGGGATCGTCGCCGAAGCGATACGCTCCCTCGGCGAGCAGACGCCCGGCGGCGAGGTGCAAGTAGACGTCGCTGTTGCGAGCCTGACGTGAGGCAGCCAGGAAACCAAACAGGATCACGGCCGCGACAAGAACGCCTTCGAGGACGAGCCGCACTCTCCTTCCGGCGCTCGGCACGCGACGAGGGACCGCACTCGCCTCGGCGGGGGGAGCGGGCAGGGTCAGCGGAGGAGAATCGCTCATCGGGGTTGCCTGGAGGGCGGGCTGTTCAGGGCCTGTTCCTGGTGGCGAGCGGCGAGTCCCTGGTTGCCCATGCGGCGATACTGCTCCGCCAGCGCCTCGTGCGTCGCCTTGTGCATGGGGTCGAGCTTCAGGGCGCTCCGCAGCCAGCGCATCCCCTCCTCGTGCTGCCCCAGACGCAGCGACAGCCGGCCCACTTCGGAATGCACGTCTGGATCGAATGGCCGATGCTGCATCACAATGATGAGAAGGAGGCGGACGCGCTGCCCATCCTGCCCCAGTTCCTCAAGCCGGGTCAACTCGGCGCGAGCTTCGTCGTCCCGCCGCAACTGGACGAGACAGCGATGCAACTGATAGCGGACGTGATACTGACCGGGTTCCAGGGCCAGCGACCGCCGCAGCCAGGGTTCCGCTTCCTCCGGTTTGCCGTCGAGCAAGGCCAACTCGCCGCGTTCCTCCAGGGCCTGCGGCATCTCGGGCCAGCGCTGCAGAACGTCGTCGAGCAACCGTCGCGCCTCCTCCTTACGCTGGAGCAGCACGCAGCAGCGGACGAGACGAACGCGGATCGACGCCGAATCGGGCTGGCGCTTGACGAGACGCGTCAGGTGCGGCAGCGCCTCCGACGCCAGATCGAGGCGCAACTGCACCTCAGTAAGCCGGTCGCGGATGTCGTCGCGTTCGGGATCGAGCGCGAGAGCCTGCTGGTAGTGATTCAGGGATTCCGGCAGCCGGTCGCGGATGTCTTCGAGCATTCCGCACATGAAGGGGATTTGCGCATTCTCCGGCTCCCGTTTGCGCCAGCGGCCGAGCGTCTCCTCGGCGTCGCGCAGCCGATAGCTTCGGATGAAGCCGCGCACGAGCGCTTCAAAGATCAGGGAGGTATCGGCGTGATTCTGGTTGATGCGCTGCTGCCAGAACTCACTCGTGTCATCGATCTCGCCGCGTTCGAGCCGAAGAAGCATCCGCTCGAGAAGGAGTTCGTCATCGAGGCCGCGCACTTGCTGATAGCGGTCGAGGAAGTGGCTGGATTCGTCGAGGGCCCCAAGGCGGCGAGCAGTACGGGCGGCGAGATGGAGCGTCTCGGCGTCGCGCGGCCAGACCTTGAGGCAGAAGGTGAGCTGATCGCGGGCGGCAAGATCCTGATGGCGGGCGACACTCTCGCGGGCGGCGCGGAGGTCCTTGCTCGCCCAGAGATACATTCCCGCAGCCGTGCCTCCCGCGCCGATCAGGCCGAGGAGGATCAGCAGGACCAGCAGACGTCCCGGCCGGCGAAAGGGCACTAGCAGCAAACGCCCGCAGCGGCGCAGACGCGCCCTTCGGGGCACGGGGGAAGCCGCCGGCGCGGGCACAGGATCGGTCGCCGTCTCGCTCATGTTCCTGGATTCGATTATCAGTTCGGGCGGGATTGCAGATAGGTTCTTCGCCGCTTGCGGCTTAGCCAGTGAACGCTAAGCCGCAAGCGGCGGACTGGAACTCATTGTTAAATGCTGCCTTACTTGAAGTGAATCGGGAGTTCCTGTTCTCCGCTTTTGATCTCGACGACAAGATCGGTCAACTTGGGATCGGTGTACTTCTTCGGGATGTTGACCGTCGATTTCTTTGCGACGCCGGTGCGGCCGCTGGCGGCTCCCGGAGGCGCACCGACGTCCTTGGGAGGCCCCGCCCTATCCTTGGGTGGTCCGCCTCGCAGCGTAGAGGCCGGGTCGGAAGGTGTCGGCGGGTAAACATACACCTTCATCGTCCCCTGTTTGGTCAGGGTCAGCGTATAGTTGCCGTCCTGATCGATCTGGGCCGTGCCCCCTCCGGGTCCTTCGTCCTCAGGCATGAAGACGAGGGTTCCGCCGTCCAACGTCTGCGTTCCGACGGTGACTTTTCCGAACACCTTGGTCTTGGTCTTACCGCCACAGCCCGCCGCGATACATGCGAGGATCATGGTGCAGAGCAATGCGGGGCCGCGCATACTCCGCAAATGACAGTTTCTCATGGCAGTGAAGGGAGTCCCCGTTGAAGGAGTGAGAAGAGGGAGACCGCTGAGGCGTGGCGGTTGGGAACGCCACGCCTCAAGCGGCACGACAACTCGTTCGCCGCAGGTTACCAGTCTTTGTTGAGGACATCGTTGCTGGCAGGCGTCAGGGCAGCCCACCAGGTATTTCCACTGACGTCGTTGGTGACGATCCGGACGCTCCCGTCGCCCAGGCCGACCATGATGCCGGCCGGGTGGGGTGAACTGGCGATGTTGCCGTTCGACACGTCCTTCCTCGGGTCCGTTTGCCACTTGGAAGCCGGGCCCGTCGGCTGACCGCCCTCGGAACTGGCCACGCACGGACCCCAGTCCGGCCAGTAGTTCATGTCGCCGCCGGGCGCCCATTGGGCGTTGGGATTGTAGCCGCGGACAATTTTCTCGGTGAAGAAGATGGTCTGCGACGTGCCGTCCCGAATCGATGCGGGATAGCGCGAGTAGCCCTGGCCCCAATTCCACGGATACGCGATGAAAAAGACCTGACCGTTATACGCATAGCTCGTAACGGCCGCCGTCCACTTGTCGTCCTGGGTGGGATCGGCGGGGCAGATGTAGCTCTTGACGTTGGTGTCGGCCTTGTTGCGGATGCCCCACTGCGAATACGTCGCCAAATTGCCGTTGCGGTCGTCCGAAATGAGAGAGGCCTTGTAGAGCGGGCCAGCCTCCATGTTGGGTAGAATGTGGAACAGGACACCGCCCTGTCCATTCTTGTCTGCCGGTTCGCGGCTGGGATAGTTGCCCAGGCCTGGCGGCATCTGGCCGCCGTTGTCATCGGAGGTCTTGATGGTCGCAAGGGAAATCTGCTTGAGGTTGTTCTGGCACGAAGCCCGCATGGCCGACTCGCGTACCTTCTGGACGGCCGGCAGGAGCATGCCGACGAGGATGGCGATGATGGCGATGACCACCAGTAACTCGATCAGCGTGAAGCCGCGATTGCGTGAAAACTTCTGCACGAATGGCATGAATCCCTCCCCGGAAAGAGGCGAAGACGAGTGATGAAAACGACCGAGCAAAAAGCACCAATCATTCGACGGATAACTGCAATAATGATGCCACAAACGCTGGCGCGCGAAGTGCGTAACCGTGTGATGGTTCTGGAGAAATTAGCACCAGACCCGCCGCACGGCACCTGTTGAACTCTCCCACTGAGGCTCGCCGATGGAAAGATCGGCAGAGGAAGGAGAGGGGAATCTCACCCTGCCAGTAGAGCCATAAGCTACGGGAGAGGCCATGAATCTTCACACGCAATTTCCATTTTTAGAGTTTCTCATAATCGGTGTCAAGCAAAAACTCGTCGAAATGGCTCTTCCGCGAGCAGCGTCGCTCATCCCGTCGGAACAAGGATGTCCCCCAGGACGTACTGGATAGTCAGAGGAGAACTTGATGAAGTCGCGGCAGCGTCTGGCCTGGATCCTGTTCGCGGGGATAGCCTGCTTGCTCGCCTGGCTGATCCTGCGTCCCCGCGATCACTCGTCTTCGACGGAAGACGCTCCTTCCGGTCCGGCCTGGTTCATCGATGTCACCGAGGCGGCCGGTCTTCGCTTCCATCACGACGCCGGGCCGGAGGGGGACTTCTTCATGCCGCAGGCTCTCGGTTCCGGCGCGGCCCTGTTCGATGCCGACGGCGACGGCAGACTTGACATCCTCCTGCTGCACAACGGCGGACCGAAAGGCTCGCGCCATCAACTCTTCCTCCAGCAGCCCGACGGCACGTTTCGCAACGCCAGCGCCGGCTCCGGTCTTGACGTCGCGGGATACGGCATGGGCGTCGCCATCGGGGACGTCGATAATGACGGCAAGCCCGACGTGCTGATTACGGAGTATGGCGGCGTTCGGCTCTTCCGCAACCTTGGCGGCGGCAAGTTCGAGGAGATTACGCGCCAGGCCGGTCTCGACAATCCTGGCTGGGCCACTTCCGCCGCCTTCTTCGACTTCGACCGCGACGGCTGGCTCGACCTCGTCGTCGTCAACTACGTCGATCACGATCCGACGCTCCAGCGCAAGTTGCCTTCGGGACAGCCCGAATACAGCGCCCCGAAGGCATTCCCCGGACGAGTGACACGCCTGTTCCACAACCTTGGCTTCGGCAAGTTCGAGGACGTGACGGTCTCCTCTGGCCTGGGCGCACTCGCGGGACCGGGACTCGGCATTCTCTGCGGCGACTTCGACGGCGACGGCTGGCCCGACATCTTTGTCGCCAACGACGGAGCAGCAAACCGGCTCTGGATCAACCAGAAGGGGAAGACCTTCCGCGAGGAAGCGTTCTCGCGCGGCGTCGCGTTCAATCGAACGGGACAGGCCGAGGCCGGCATGGGCGTCGCCTGGGCCGACGTCGAGGGCGACGGCCTGTTCAATCTCTTCGTGACGCATCTGGGCGAAGAGACGCATACACTCTGGCGGCAGCATCCGCGCGGCGCATTCACCGACCGGACAACGACGACGGACCTGTTGCGGTCGAAGTGGCGCGGCACCGGCTTCGGCGTTGTCATGGAGGATTTCGACTGCGACGGGGCGGTCGATCTCGCCATCGCGAATGGCCGCATCGCGCGGGGACAGGCGAACGCCAACCCGGCCCTGGGGTCGCACTGGGGGCTGTACGCGGAGCGCAACCAACTCTTCGCCGGGGATGGCAAGGGCAAGTTTCGCGACGTTTCGCTCGACAACCCGGCCCTGTGCGGCACCCCGAACGTCGCGCGCGGGCTGGCCTGGGGCGACGTCGATAACGATGGCGCGATCGATCTGCTGGTGACGACAGCGGGGGGAGAGGTGAAACTCCATCGCAACGTCGCGCCGAATCGCGGCAACTGGCTGACGGTCCGCGCCTATGATCCTGCTCTGAAGCGCGATGCCTACGGGGCGGAGGTGCGCGTGCGTGCGGGATCGCGTTCGTGGGTGAGGCAGATCAATCCGGCTTCGAGTTACCTGTGCAGCAACGATCCGCGCGCGCACTTCGGTCTGGGTAATGTGAAACACATCGATTCCATCGTCATCCGCTGGCCGAACGGGAAGCAGGAAGAAGAGGAATTCAAGGGCGTCGAGATCAACCAGCGGATCGAGCTGCACAGGGGCAAGGGGAAATGAGACGACGTGGCTTGCTTCTGATCGTACTCCTTGTGCTGCTCGCCGCCGGCGGCTGGTACGGCTGGCGCAGGCTGTCCGCGCCGGCGCCTCCCGAGATTGCGCTCGACGCCGGCGATCCCGAGTTGGCCGAGGCGGTCGAGGCGGCGCGGGGCAAGGTCAGGGAGGCACCCTACTCCGCTGCCGCGTGGGGTGATCTCGGCATGCTGCTGCGCGGCGTGAGCCTGTATCGGCCCGCGGAGACGTGTTTCGCCCAGGCGGAGAAGCTGGAGCCGAAGGAGACGCGCTGGGCGTACCTTCGCGGAGAGACATACCTGACGCGCGATCCTGACGCCGCTCTGCCTCATCTGCGCCGCGCCGCCGAGTTGTGGAGTCGAGGGGAGCCGGCTCACGTCGCACCCTGGCTGCGTCTGGCGGAGTTGCTCCTGGAGCGCGGCGATCTCGATGAGGCGGACAAGTATCTGCGTCGTGCCCTCGACGCCGATCCGAGCAATCCTGCCGTTCACCTTCAACTCGGTCTGCTGTTCGCTGCCCGCGACAATCTGGCGACGGCTCACAAGCATCTGCTCAAGGCTGAGCACAGCCCTTACACGCAAAGGCGAGCCTGCGCTCAACTTGCCGTCGTCTGTCAGCGTCTGGGAGAGAAGAAGGCTTCCGAGGAGTTCGCGGCTCGTGCAGCGGCACTTCCGCTGGACAACGACTGGATCGATCCGTTCGTCGCGGAGTGCCTGCTACTCGCAGTCGGCAAGACGGAAAAACTGCGGCGAGTCGAGCGACTCGAAGGACGCGGCGACTGGCACCAGGCCATCGAGTTGCAGCGTGAGGTCCTTGCGAAAACGCCCGATGCTCATGTCGCCGTCGCCCTGGGGCGGAACCTGCTGCGAGTGGGAGACCTGGAGGGGGCGGAGGAATCGCTGCGAGCGGCCCTGAAGTGCGAGCGTGAGCAGATACAGGCAACCTATCTGCTCGGCCAGTTGGCTTTGCTGCGCGCGAAACAGGCCGAGCAGAACACGGAGCCAAAACGGGCGAAGGCTGCGTATCAGCAGGCGATCCATCAGGCGGACGCTGTGATTGCGCGAAAGCCGGATCACGCCCTCTCTCATGGCTTGCGCGGCCTGGCGTTGCGAGCAATGGGACAGCGCGAAGAAGGACTGGCATCGCTGCGGCGAGCCGTCGCTTGCGGTCCCGAACTGGCCGACGCTCATCTGAATCTGGGCGAGGCGTTGGCGGAGGACGCTCAGATCGAGGAGGCGCGCCAGCATCTGGAGCAGGCGGTTCACCTGGCTGGCCCGGACGACGCGCGCCCGCGCCGCGCTTTGGAGAAACTGCCGCCTCGGCGCTAAGACTCGGTTCCGAACGAGCCGCGACCGCAAGGGAGTGGCTTCTTCCAACCAGCGAGGCGTGACCGCCATCGAACGAGATAACCGTTTCAGAAGCCCGTCGCAGTTGCATTTCCTCCCGTTCCCGTCATAATCAGCGGAAAGCAGTCCCGGCCCCTCGACTCGCACAAGTAGGTCCCATGTCCGATTCGCCAGACAGAACTCCGCCTCTGTCCGCCAGCGTTGCCGCCCCAGAGCAAACGCTGCCGACCCAACATGCCAGCGACCCCATCCTGTTGGAATCGGCCGAGACGCGCGTGCCCTCCGCGCAGGAAACCTATCCGGCCATCGGTGCGCTCGGGCAGATGATCGCCGGCTACGCGATCGAGGGCGAGCTGGGTCGCGGCGGCATGGGGGTCGTCTATCGCGCTCGCCAGCCGGGCCTGAACCGCATCGTCGCCCTGAAGATGATCCTGCACGCTGACCATGCCAGCGTCGCGGACCGGCTGCGCTTCCTGCGCGAGGCGGAGTCCCTGGCGAAGCTGCGGCACGAGAACATCGTGCAGGTGTACGAGGTCGGCGAGTACGACGGCAAGCCGTTTTTCAGCCTGGAGTACGTCGAGGGTGGCTCACTGGACCGGCACTTGAAGGGGACGCCGCTGCCGCCGCGTGAGGCCGCCGCCCTGGTCGAGAAACTGGCCGCCGCCATGCAATGTGCCCACGAGGCAGGCATCATCCATCGCGATCTGAAACCGGCGAACGTATTGCTCGCGAGCGGGGGGGGGGGGGGGGCCCACGACGG
>JBBRIK010000020.1:0-13668 GCA_038221045.1 Gemmatales bacterium | reverse complement strand
TTCCAGCCGACGGTCGCCTGCCAGGCGGTGAGGCCGAGAACCCAGAGCAGTCCGAGGTAGGCGGCGCGGCCAACATAGTGCTGTGGCCGGCGCGGTACAGTCAGCGCCTCGCGATTGAAGATCGGACCCAGCAACGCGGCGTCTCCTCCCACAATGCCGCTTGCGGCTTAGCGGTCTACTGCTAAGCCGCAAGCGGACGAGCACTCTTACTACGCCGCTGTTATAGGAATTGCTCGGGATCAACTCTCGGAATCGCGGAATAGCGGTTTGCTGGCGTCGATCCACAGCCAGGCAAGGGCCGCGATGAACCACGCCGTCGCGTACACGGCGAAGATAATCTGCCAGCGCGCAGTCAGAGACATCGTCTCCGGAAGGTCATACTTCAGGATCGGCGTCAGCGTCGGGCTGATCATGCCTCCCACGGCCCCGATCATGTTCATGAAGCCGGTCACCGTACCCGCGTGCCGTCCTCCGATGTCGGAGCCGACGGCCCAGAGGACCGGGATGGCCACGTCGTTGATGAAGAAGGCCAGGCACAGGAGCGTCACTGCCTGCCAGGCCTCCGGGACCGCCGGAATGGCCAGGACGCAAAGGCCGGCTCCCGTGAAGCCGACAAGGCCAAGCAAGCTGCGTCCCCAGCGTCGCCCCGCCCGGCGAACGAGACGGTCGGACAGAAAGCCTCCCAGTAGACAGCCCGCCGCGCCCGCCAGCCAGGGCAGCGCCGTCAGCCACTTCGATTCCTTGAAATCGATTCCGTGAACGTCCTTGAGGAACTGCGGCTGCCAGGAAGCATAGAAATACCAGCCGAAGCTGACGCAGGCCGCGGCAAGGCAGACCGCCCACATGTTGCCGCTGGTGAGCATCGTTCGCCAGGGAACCGGGGCATGTGCCTGGCCGGCCTCGCTCGAACTGAGCGAGTGCGGCGCGGAGCGGATCAGATCGCGTTCGGCCTCGTTGCAGTGGGGATGATCCTCGGGCCGGTTGCGAAACCACAATCGAAAGGAGATCACCCAGACGATTCCAATGGACCCCAGTACGCCGAACGCTCCCCGCCAGCCGATCCAGTCGCTGAGTTCGATGATCGCGATGGGCGCGATGGCCCCTCCCAGGCGGGCGCTCATCCAGATCGTTCCCTGGGCCAGTGCGCGCTCGCGATAGGGAAACCAGCAGCCGACGACGCGCGCCAGGTTCGGGTAGGCTCCGGCCTCGCCGGCACCGAACAGGAAGCGAATGATGAGCAGCATGGCGAACCCGCTCACGCCCGTGATGAAGAACAGGCCGTTCTGCGTTACACATCCCGTCAGGGCCGTGAACAGCGACCACCACAGGACGATGCGCGTCAGGACGCGGCGCGTTCCCCAGCGGTCTCCCATCCAGCCGCCGGGCACCTCGAAGAGCATGTAGCCGAACAGGAAGGCCGAGAAGACCCAGCCCATCTGCTTTTCCGTGATTCCCAGATCGCCCTCGATCTGGTCGCGGACCTGGCTGATACAGACGCGGTCGAGATAAGTGAGAAGCGATAGGGAGGCGGCAAAACCGAGAACGGCGAAGCGAACGCGAGTCGGCGAAGGTTTCATGAGCGGGATTTTAACCTATCGGAGCCGCCGGTGTTACAAGATTTCGTGAACGATACTCTGTCGCGCGTTTCTGGCTCGTTGAAAGAGATCGCGGAGAGCGGGGAACCACTCCCGAGCGATTTCGAGTTCCTCGGCGAGTTCGTCTTCGGGGACCTCGCGCAGCGGCGCGAGGTCCGAAAGTTGCCAGCGCGCAGGATCGATGGAGGCGAGGTAGTCGGCGAGACGCTGAACGTCGGCGCGATCGTTGAAGCCACAGTGTTCGCGCCGATAGATGGTGGGGCCGATAGAGAGAGGACGACTGCCGAGATGGGCTTGCTGGATGGGCGCAAGGTGGGATCGCTCTTCGATTGCGTTGCCGTACTGATTAGGAGCGAGGATACAGTAGAGGGTGTCGGGACAGGTCGATATTTCGGGAAGGTCGTCTGCGGCGTAGAGGAGCAATTCGCCGGTGAGTGCGCGCCAGAAATCGCGAGCGAACGGAAGGCCGGCGACGACTTGCTTGACGAGGGGTTCGCCTTCGCCGACGTGATAGCGCGTGTGGAAGTCCTCGACGCGCGACAGAAGAGCATCGCAGAGAAGGCGGCACGGCTCGAAGGAGCGAGATCGCCAGGAGGCGGCGAGAGCGGGCCGCATTCGCTCCTCGAAGAAGGAGGCGTCGAGAAGGATGAAATAGCTCGCCACGGTTTCTATGCATCTCCAAACCCAGGCGCGTGCAAGGCCGTCATGCGCGCCGGGTTCTTGATCCCCTGGCTGCTCATCCAGGCATCGGCCTGTTCCACCAGGGCGCATCCCTGCTCCCCTCCCAGCAGCTTGCCGAGCCGCCGCCGTGCTGCTTCCGCGTACGAGTTCATCTCCACGATTTCGAGTTGCTTCACCGCCTCGGTCAACAGGTTCCGGGCGGCCTCTCGCTGGTTACGGCCCGCTGCGATACCGGCCCGCAGGAGCAAGGCGAGAGCG
Organism: Gemmatales bacterium; assembly: GCA_038221045.1. Classification (GTDB taxonomy): domain Bacteria; phylum Planctomycetota; class Planctomycetia; order Gemmatales; family Gemmataceae; genus JBBRIK01. The sequence goes on along the minus strand of JBBRIK010000020.1, from coordinate 11,134 downwards.
TCGCCCCACAGGGTCTTCTCGCTCTCCAGACGGCGCGCCGCCCACTCGGCATTTTTCAGCATCGCCTTCGGTTCGCGACCAGCAGCCGCACACGCCAGGGCGCTGCTGCCGTGCAACGAGTACATCATGATCCGAATCATCTGCACGCGCAGCAAGTGCGAACGCCGGATCGGCGGCCACTGCTCGCTGATTCGCTTCCAGGCCGAGACGCCGTCTCCCACATAGAGGTCGGTGTAGACGTTGCCCCAGGTGGCCGTCATGTGCTGCACATGATACCCCGTCTGCGACCACTGCGCGAGACAGTCGCGGACCAGCCGCCGGGCTTCCTCCGGCTCGTCGTCGGCCAATCGGCAGACTGCCTCGGGATAGGTGCCGATGTTCGTCGAGGTGTAAAGGTCGCCGCGCTGCTGGGCGTCCTTCCGCAGCACGGTCGCGCGACGGCTCATCAGTGCGAACTGGCCCCGATAGACAAACGCCCACATGATGAAAGACCGCGTCGTGCCAAGCTCCCACGACACTCCCGTGCAGTGTTCCTGAAAGAGCTTCTCGGCCTGCTCTAGCAGGGCGCAGGCCAACCTCCAGTTGCCGTAACACCATTCCCCGATGCCACGCGTCAGAAGGATCAAGGCCCGCGCGTGTTGCGAGTCGAGCCGCTCGGCCAACTCACTCGCCGTCGCCAGCAGGTTGTCGGTCTGTGGCCGGGCCGACAGACCGGGATTCGAGGTATGTCCGGCCTCCCAGGTCAGCGCCCGCGCCAGACGAAAAGGCTCTCCGGCGTCGAGGGCCAACAGCAGGTTCTGCGTCTGAAAATAGGCACCCCCGACGATGTCGATCATCGTCAGCCCGGTCGAGGTCGCCCAGGTCACGTCAATGCGTTCGAGGTCTTTTGCCGGCACCTGGCTCGCGTCGCGCTCCTTGAACTTCAGGCCGCGCCACCACAGACGCAATCGGCCCAGCAGCAATCCGACCAGGGAGCGCCAGGGAGTGGCGGGCAGTTTCATGCCAACGGATTCCAGCACAGTCCGCAGCGTCGCTCGTCCTTCATCGGCATGGCCGCTGCTGCAATACTGGTAGGCCGCACGGCGGCGCAGATCGAGAGCCGTCGCGGCGTCCGCTCCCTCGGCAGCCGCCAGATACGCCTGCGCCGCCTCGGCCCCCCGGCCGGCATTCGCCAGGGCGTCGCTGAGCTTCAGACGTAGTGCGCGTCCCTCCGCTCCCTCCAGAGGACGCAACTCCAGAGCCAGACGATACAGCTTGGCCGCGCGATCGAACGCCAGCGCCTCCGCTGCCTGATCCGCTGCCGCCGCATAGTAACTTCCCGCCTTGATCCGATCGCCGCCGCCCTGAAAGTGAATCGCCAGGGTTTCCGGGTCGGATCCTCCCGCCGTTTCGAGAGTGACCGCCAACCGCTGATGCCTGCCCTTGAGCACCTCCGGCGACAGATGGGCCACCACAGTCTCGCGGATGCGATCGTGATACGACTCGATCTCGTCTCGTTCGCTCGTTCCCGTACTGCGTGCCAGATGGCCGGCGCGCAACGTCGCCAGCGCCATGCGGTCTGACAGGTCCACTTCGGCGGCCTGATAGGCGTCCCCCTGCCGCAGGGATCGGCCCGCTACCGCCACTGTCTCCAGGAGCCGGCGTGGCCCCTGCGGCAGCCGGGCCACGCGCCGCCACAAGACCTCGTCGAGAGTGACCTTCTCCCCCGTCGCCGATGCGAGGTCGGCCCCTTCCTGAACGCCCTGCACCAGTTCGCGGACGAAGTACGGACTTCCGCCCGACTCGCGCACCACCGCTTCCGCCTGGGCCGAGGCGGCGGAATGATTCGGGCCGAGCAACTCCAGCGTCAAGGCCTTCGTCTCGGCGGCGTCCAGTGGCTCGACCGCCACTTCCAGACGAGCCGGCGTTCCTTGGGCCGTCCCCTGAGTCGTTAGCAGGGCCTGCAAGCAGGCGCTAGTGGCCGCGTATTCACTGCGATAGGCGCACAACAGACACAGCACCGGGGGGTCCGGCGGCCGCAGGAGATCGGACAGCAGGGCGGCACTGTCGGTGTCTCCCCACTGTAGATCGTCGATGTACAGGACAAGCGGGTGATGCTGTCCCAACTGCAAGAGGAGGTCGCGCAAGGCCGCGAAGGCTCGGCGTCGAAGTTCGTGGACGTCGGTGATGGTCACCGTTTGTTGCACCGCCTCGACGATGACGCCTACACGCCGCAACACGGGAAACAGCCGGGCCAGGGCCGCCACATCGCGCGGGATCAGACGGGCCGCCTCGTTCCACGGAAGGCGGCCCAGGTATCGACTCAGGGCATCGACGAGGCTGTCGAGGGCCTTGTACGGCACCGATTCCTGCTCGTAGCAGCGGCCGGTCAGGACCACGACTCGATCGTCCTCGACCACTCCTTCGAGGAACCGCTGCACGAGGGAACTCTTGCCCACGCCGGAACGGCCGTGGACGAACACGGTCATGGTCTGGCCCTGCTTCACGGCCTGGAACGCTTCCTTCAGGGCGTTCAACTGAGCCTCTCGGCCGACAAAAAGGTTCCGCTGGGCCTGCGGCGTCCGCGACAACAGGTTCGTCTCGTCCGGCTTGCCTCCGAGCAGCCGAAGGATCGCGGCGCCGGACGGGCGCTTCTCGGGATGGCGTTCGAGCAACCGGTAGCAGAGTTCATCGAGGTCGTGGGGCACTCCCTTCACGAGCGTGGACGGCCGGGGAGGGATGGCAGTCTGTTTCGCCTGCCAGATGGTGTTGGTGTTGCCGCGAATCGGGAGCATGCCAGTGAGCGCTTCGTGGAGCATGACGCCGACGGCATACCAATCGCTGGCGGAAGAAAGCTCGCGTCCGGCCGCCTGTTCGGGAGCCATGTAGGCCACGGTGCCGGCGATTTCGGGGGAGTCGCCGAGGGTCAAGGGCTTATCGGCCATTTCCGTGACCAGGCCGAAATCGAGCAGGACGACTCGGCCTTTCGCCGTCACCAGCACGTTCGAGGGTTTGATGTCACGATGCAGCTTGCCCTGTTCGTGCAAGGCGTAGACGCCCTCCGCCAGTTGCAGCAGCGCCGCCCGCAGGCGGCCCTCGTTGACCGAGAAGGGACCGGGCTGCCGCCGCGTGAGAGGTTCCGGCGTTGAGACGCCTTCTCCGATGGGCGCACCGAAGGCGAACGTGGCCGTCGGATCCGGCACATAAGGGATCGCCGACGTCGGGGAGTCAGGCAGGAAATCCGTCTCGCTGGGGGATGGAGGAATGACCTCGGTTTGGTCTCCAGGCGTCGAATCCATGCGGACGTAATCGAGGAACGAAACGCCGTCGATCAGTTCCATCGTGAAAAACCACAACTCGCCGACCGAGATGAGTTCGTAGAGGGCCGCGAGGTTGGGATGGCTCACATCGACGAGAGCGCGGAATTCCTGCTTGAAGTCGTAGAGCGCCCGCGGCTCCATCGCCGGCAGGGTCTTGACGGCGACGTGAACGCCACGGTTCTGGTCGTGCGCCTTGTAGACGACGCCCATGCCGCCCCGGCCGATCTCGCTGACAATCTTGTACCCCGCGAGGGTGCGTCCTTCCAGGGAAGTACTGTGTGCGGTTTGGCCTGTGGTGGAAGCGTCGCCCACATTTCTCGTCAGAGGGAAGATTTCCGGTCCCACGGCTGGCGACGTCCCTGCGAAGATCTGGTCCTGTGCGGTGAGATGCGGCTGGGCGGTTCCCCCGCAGGTGGGGCAGTTCGGAAACGCCATCGTCTCATTCGTCTGTTCGGCGACCTCCGCTTCCCATTGATGTCCGCGAACACAGGTGAACCGTTTACGCATGTTGCTCGATCTCAGCGAATGCCAGCATGATGCCTTCGAGGCGGTGTTCGTTGATCGTACCAGATTGATTCGGAGGCAGCGAGGAGACTTTACTTGCCCCGATGAGGCTGTGCGCTCTCCTCGTCCTCGTTCCCACGCTCTGCGTGGGAACGTGTTCTTCGACGCTCTGCGTCGTGTCCATATGCGCATCTATTCGTAAGACGACGCAGAGCGTCGAAGAAGCCGTTCCCACGCAGAGCGTGGGAACGAGGAGAACGAGGAGTCTTCCCTCTTCCTCGCGCCGCTGGGGCTGAGGTGGTCTGGCTGCGCGAACCCGGAATCTGCTATGCTAGTCCATATCTCCGAGAGCGCCTCTCACCGGGGCGACTCGTCTACCCTGTTTGCCGGAAGGAACGCCGATGACTCCTGACCTCCGTCGCCGCGCCGACGACTTGACCAGCCGACTCACACAGCTGCGGGACTCTCTTTGACATCCCCACCAAGCTCTCTCTGCGCGATCAACTGACCGCCCGCATGGGCGAACCGGCCTTCTGGGATAATTCCGAGAAGGCCCAGCAGACGATCCAGCAAATCAAACCGCTCAACGGTCTGCTCAAGCCCTACGAGGAGCTCGCGGGAGCTATCACCGACCTGACCGCCCTCGTGGAACTGTCCGAGGAAGACGCCTCGATCGATGGCGAACTCGAAGCGGAAGTGATCAAGCTCGAACGCCGTTTCGCCGACTTTGAACTGCGCTCCATGCTCTCCGGCACCCACGATGGCAGCAACGCCTTGCTCCGCGTCCAGGCCGGGGCCGGCGGCACCGAAGCTTGCGACTGGGCTTCCATGCTCCTGCGCATGTACGTCCGCTGGGCCGAACGTCATGGTTACACCGTCGAAATGGTCGAGGAGTTGCGCAACGAGGAAGCCGGCATTCGCAATGCCACGCTGCGCATTGTCGGTGACTACGCCTACGGAAACCTCCAGGGCGAGTCCGGCGCGCACCGTCTCGTCCGTATCAGTCCGTTCGATTCCAACGCCCGCCGGCAGACGTCGTTCGCGGCCGTCGATGTGCTGCCCGAGATCGATGGCAGCATCGAGATCGACATCAAGCCGGACGATCTCGAACGACAGACCTTCCGTTCCGGCGGTCCCGGCGGTCAGCATCAGAATAAGACCGAGTCGGGAGTGCGCTTCATTCACCTGCCCTCCGGCATCGCGGCCGAGAGCCGTACCGAGCGTTCGCAGGTCAAGAACAGCGCGATGGCGATGCAGATGCTCAGAGCCAAGCTCTACCGCATCGAGGAGCAGAAGCGCCTCGCCGAGGTGGAGAAGGCCTACGACGAGAAGGGCGAGGTCGCCTGGGGCTATCAGATTCGCAACTACGTCCTTCAGCCGTACACGATGGTCAAGGACCAGCGTACGGCCGTCGAGACGCCGCAGGTCCAGGCCGTCCTCGATGGTGACATCGACGAATTCCTTCAGGCGTATCTCCGCTTCAAGACGGAGAAGATGCATCGGCGCTAATGTCTAATTTCTAAGGACGAATGACGAAAGAATGACCAATGCGAAAACTCGGATGACCAAAACGATAATCGCTTTCGGAATTCGGATTTGGTGATTACTCATTCTTTCTTAGAAATTAGACATTCATTCATGAACGATACTGTCGTCCGCGCACTGCTCGCTCCCGTCCTCGTCTTCATCGCCTGCTGCATCGATCGCAATTACCAGACCGATCTCTGGCACCATCTCGCGCGCGGGCGTGTGATGGTCAACGAAGGCACGATCCTCAATGAGGATCGCTTCACCTATACCGTCCACGGCGAGCAGTTCCAGGACGTCAACTGGCTCAGCCAGCTCGCGTTCTACGGAGCGTGGCAGGCCGGCGGACTGCAGCTGTTGCAGACGATCAACGCTCTGCTGCTGGCCGGCGTCATGGGAGTGGTTGTCGTCCACTGCCGGCGCGACGGAAGATCGATGACGGCGGCGTTCGTCGGCGCGTTCGTCTTTCTCGGACTCTGGCAACTCTTCCTCATCCGGCCGCAAACCTTCTCTCTGCTCCTGTTCGTCTCGCTCCACGCCTGCCTGGAAGGCGCGGAGAAGCGACGCTGGCTGCTGTTGCTGGCACCCCTGCATCTCGCTCTGTGGGTCAACCTGCACGGGGCGTTTCCGATCGGGATCGTTCTTGTCGGCTGCTATGGGCTGGCAGGGGGACTGGAGGGGTTGCGCGAGAAGGGCGGGGGGGTGCTGCGCGATCGGCGCGTGTGGATGCTCGCTGGCTGTCTACTGGCGTCGATCCTCGCAACGCTCGTCAATCCCTATGGTTGGCGCGTCTGGGAATATGTCGCTCAAACGTCGGGGACGGCAAGCGAGCGCAAGATCGACGAATGGCTGCCGCCGGGACTCGGAACGCTCACCGCCAAGGTTTGGGTCGCGTCGCTGGTACTCCTCGTCGTGCTGCTGGCACTGCCGGGTCGAAGGCTCACGGCGCGACAGATCGTGTTGCTGGCCGTCTTTCTCCCGCTGGCGTGCGGCTCCGTGCGCATGATCGCCTGGTGGTTGCTCGTCAGCGCGCCGGTCCTCGCCTTCCTCGCCGCGGATCGAATCGCCCGGCTCCGCGACATCGGACCGGACAGGCCGACTCTCGGTGCGGCCCTCTGCTGCGCCGGTTTGCTCGCTGCCGCCCTGCTGAGCTTGCCGTGGTTCGAGGGGTGGAGTCCCTATCGATTCGTCCGTCCCACGCATCGGCTTGAAGACGATCTGGAAGAGGTCGCTGGCCGGCTGCGGCAACAAGCTTCCGGAGGGCGCATCTTCACGCGGTTCGAGTGGGCGGAGTATCTGTCCTGGTCGCTGGGGCCGGATTTCCCTGTCTTCATGGATGGCCGTATCGAGATCTTTCCGCCCGAGGTCTGGGACGATTATTCGCGTATCACCTCCGGCGAGGCGGGATGGAACGATTTGCTCGTGAAGAAGTATGCCGTCGATTTCCTGCTCGTCGATCGTGGACCCTATCATGGCCGGCTTCAGCCCCTCGTGGAGAAGGCCCCGGCGACCTGGCAGCCGGCAGAGGAACCCTTGGGACCGGTGTTGATCTATCGACGGGCCGGAGAAAAAAAGTGACGTGCCAGCGAAACCGCTCCCGATCCGTGGTGTTGAATTGAGGGTAATGCAGGATGAAAAGGTCATCCTACCCTGGCCCGCCTGAAGCCGCTCTCCCTCACCCAACCGCATCGCGACCATCTAACCGATCGAGGGTGAGGCGCAGTCGAACGCCGGAACCAGGGACGAGACGTTGCCGGCGCTGGGCCAGCGACGCCACTATTTACCGCAGTCCGAGGAGTTTCTCGCATGATTCGCACCGCTATCGCCACCGCCGCCGCTCTCTTCGTCTTCGTGGGTGGCCTCAATGCCGCCGAGATCAAGGGCAAGCTCGTCAAGGTGGACGCCGAGAAGAACACGATCACCATGCTGGTGGGCGCGACCAAGACGGAAAAGGGCGAAGAGAAGACCTTCAAGGTCGCCAAGGCCGCCAAGTTCGCTTCGGTGAAGACCGTCAAGAAGGAAAAGCAGGAAGAGTCGCTGACCGAGGGCATCAAGCACGACCTGTTCGCGAAGGCCGGTGGGCATATCACCCTCACGACGACGGGCGAGGGCGACAAGGAAGAGGCCACCGAGGTCAAGATCAACATCGGCGGCAAGAAGAAGAATCAGTAAGCAGCAGCCGAGATCACTCAAAGCGGCGGTGAGGAGCCTCCTTCTCGCCGCCGCTTTCGTCTTTGCTTCGCAGTTCAGCGACTTCCGAAAACAGTTCGCCGAGCCACGACGGCTGGAGCCGGTCCAGGGGCGTCCAATGCGCGCCGAGGCGAGCGTCACCGAAAACTCTCGGAGAGAAGCTTGATCCCTCCCCCTGTCACTGAGTAGAATTGCGTAGTTTGAGGCGGCAGCCCGATCGTCCTCTATCTGTTGGGTACAACAGACCGCCTTCCATGCCTTGACAGGTGCTCCGATGCCTTCGCTGCAAATTCTCAAATCGCCCGGCGCCACGCAGGTCTCGACGGTCTCGCTCGATGGCGACCGCTGTGTCATCGGACGCGATCCCAAGTGCGGCATCGTCATCCCGGTCACCTCCGTCAGCCGCGAACACGCTCAGATCGTGCGCGTCCAGGGGGCGTTCCTCATCAAGGACCTGGACAGCCGTAATGGGACGTTTGTCAACAATCAGGCCATTTCCGCTCCCACTCCCCTGAAGAACAATGACCGCATCCGCATCTGCGACTTCCTCGCCGTCTTCGTCGATAAGAACCCGTCCCAGGAGCCGCATACCGGAGACGACGACCGGGGCAACGAAAGCTCCTCCACGACCGTCGAGGCGACCCTGGCGCACAACAGCGGCAACTTGTTGCAACTGCAGCCGGTCGAGGCGCTGCGGACTCTTCTCGAAATCAGCGCCAGCCTGTCGCGCACGCTCGACCTCGACGTCCTGCTGCCCAAGATCGTCGATAATCTGTTCCTCCTGTTCAAGCAGGCCGACCGGGCCTTCATCATTCTGGTCGCTCCCGGCACGGACGGGACGGTCAAGCTGATGCCCAAGGTCATCAAGACGCGCCGGCCGCAAGACGAGGCCAATGCCCGCTACAGCCGTGGCATCGTCAACAAGTGTCTCGAAACAGCGCAGGCATTCCTCAGCGACGACGCCAGCCAGGACAGCCGGCTGCAGACCAGTCAGTCGGTCGTCGATTTCCGCATTCGCTCCGTCATGTGCGCGCCGCTGGTCACTCCGGACGGCAAGGCTTTCGGCATCATCCAACTCGATACGCAGGACCGCACCAAGAAGTTCAACAAGGCGGACCTCGAGTTGCTCGTCGGCGTGGCCAACCAGGCGTCGATCGCGCTGGAAAACGTCCGCATGATGCGGGACGTGGTGCAGCAGGAGCGCATCAATCGCGATCTGGCGCTGGCTCATGAAGTGCAGATGAGCTGCCTGCCGCAGAAGTTGCCGGAAGTGGCCGGCTACACGTTTCACTCGTTCTATCGGCCCGCCTACATGGTCGGCGGCGACTACTACGACTTCATCCCGCTGCCGCCCCACCGGCTGGTCATGCTCCTCGGCGACGTGGCGGGCAAGGGGATGCCGGCCGCGCTGCTGGTCACCAAGTTGACCTCCGAGGCGCGGTTCAACTTCCTGCGCGATCCGGACGTCTCGCGGGCTGTCGCCGGCCTCAATGATTCGCTGGCGCCGCAGTGCAGCATGATGGACCGCTTCATCACCCTGGCGGCGGGCATTCTCGACCCTTTGACGCACACGGTAACACTGGCGAATGCAGGCCATCCCTCGCCATTGATCTTTCGGGCCGCCACGAAAACGATCGAGGAGTGCGTTCCGCATGAGGTCTCCGGTTATGCTCTGGGCATCCTGGAAGGCACCGTTTATGGCTCGTGCCAGGTCAAACTTGAGCGCGGCGACGCCCTGTTGATGTTTTCCGACGGCGTCACGGACGCGGAAAGCGCCGGCGGCGAACTCTTCGACTACAAGCGCGTCCTCAGTACGCTGCAGAGCGTCGGGTCCGGTTGCCCGAAAATGCTGATCGATCGACTGATCCAGAGCATCGAAAAGCATACGGCCGGGGCCAAGCAAAACGACGACATCACCCTGGTGGCTCTGGGCCGCAGTGCGTGACCGACTTCAAGAGACTTTCTGGAACGTCTGACCCACGGGAGAAAACCCTATGAGCGACACGATCACGCTGCCCGACGTGGCGGAGCCGGAACTCAAGGAAAAGGTCAAACGCCAGCCGCCCTACAACGTCATTCTGCTCAATGACGACGACCACACCTTCCACTATGTGATCGCCATGCTCAAGCAGTTGTTCGGCTATCCCGAAGAAAAGGGCTATCAGATGGCCGTCGAGGTCGATGCGACCGGCCGAGTCATCGTCCTGACGACGACCATGGAACACGCCGAGTTGAAGCGCGATCAAATCCACGCTTTCGGCGCGGACCCGTTGTCGTCGAAGGACTGCAAAGGCTCCATGAGCGCCATGATCGAGCCGGCGTACTGAGAAGAGGTTTCGACCCCGCTTGCGAAATTGCGGAAGAACGCTTGTTCGGACCGAGGTTTCGTCCGATAATCCCCTGAATCCACAACTCACTTCAGGAGAATCTCATGCTGATGCGACGTGAACTCAGGGGAATGTGTCTGGTGGCCGGGCCGCTGTTTGCGATACTGTTCGTGCCGGTCCTGGCAGCCGGCGAGGAGAAGGAGAACCCCATCCTCACCTTCGTGAAAACACGAGTGAAGGACCAGAAGAAGCCCTTCACGCTCGTCGTTCGGGTTACGGTAAAGGATGCCTCGACGGCGAAATTCGAGGAAGCCTTCGCCAAGGCAATCAAGGCGACGCGCGCCGAGAAGGGCTGTCTGACCTACGACCTCAACCGCGACACCAATGACGCGGCCCGCTATGTCGTTTATGAGCGCTGGAAGAGCGTGGCGGATCTGGAGTCACACCTAAAGTCCGACCACATCAAGGCACTGTTAGCCGCTCTGCCCGACCTGATCGAGGGCGCGCCGGAACCGCACGTCTTGACCCCTGCAGGGGAGTAGAACCGCGAACGAAGCCCTTTTTGCCACTTGCGGCGTAGCGCCCTTCACTTCCGCCGCTACGCCGCAAGCGGCAAGAAGGGTTGACGGTTCATCATTCCTGCTCGCTCTCCAGGGCCTGTACCATGCGAGCCAGGTGAGGACGATACGACGACTTGGCGAGTCGCATCAGGGAATTGCGCGGCGAGAGAGTGGAGTCAGCGCTGGGTCAGACGATAGAGGGGACAGATGTCGTACTCCTTGGCCAGTGGCTGCAAGCCGAGGTACTCGCAGACGAAGTTGTGGCCCGGCGTAAGGGCCAGGGCGGCGGCGAACTGCTCGCTGACGAAGGCGCAGCCGACCGTCGTCGCCGGCTCGATGCGGGCCGCCCGGCTGACGTGGCTGCCGAAATAGTTGTCGCGTCCGAGGATCGCGTCCGCCCCCTTGAACACGGGTCCGGTGTGCAGGCCAATGCGGATGCCCGGCTTCTTGCCCTCCTTGAGTTTGAACTTGAACGAGGCGAAATCGAAGTGCTCCAGGCGGTGCAGTAGACGCAGGGCAAAGTCCGCACAGGAGACGACGTTTCTGAAGACGATGTACAGGCCATCGCCCCAGGTATTCGCGAACAGGTTGTCCGTGGCCGTCAGTTCCGCCTTGACCTCCTTGAGGAACTCGATGAAGAACTTCGGCAGGCTGGGTTCGGGTAGGCCGCTGAAGCCGGCCACGTCGGCGAAGAGCATGGCCAGCACCTCGCGCTGCGGCTTGCGAT
>JBBRIK010000019.1:0-13891 GCA_038221045.1 Gemmatales bacterium | reverse complement strand
TACCAGCCCCTACCCCCCCTAGCGCTACACCGCAGGTGCGTCAATCACCAACCGCGCCAACCCACAACCACTTGGCTTGCCGTTCCCCGCTCTTCTCAACTTCCATTCTCGAATTCGATTACTCGCCGCGCCCCTTCGTGGGCGTCGAGTCACGCGGGGTCCCTGCGGCGCTGCTGATAACAATTGTCTTGTCCGGCGTGCCACGCGTGCGGGCAAGCAGCGTCTGCGTCAGACTGTTCAGATCGACCTGATCGCCGGACTTGAGGCGCTTGGTGCTAACAGGCAGCGTTTGCGTCGGCGACAGGCAGAGCCAGACGCTCGCGTCGCCGACGATGCTCAGCGTCGGTCCCTGGAATACGGCGGCGGTCTGCTCGTCGATGCCGATGCCGACCATCTCGGGATGCTCCGCGAGGATGCCCTGGAGCCGGCCCATGCGGTTGCGATTCGTGAAGTGCTGATCGACAACGATGGCGGGAACAAGACCGAACCCCGTTCCCAGGTGCGCTTTTGTCGTTCCGCCAGTGATCATTGTCGAACTCATCACCGAGGCGCCGGCGGACGTGCCGCCGATGACTCCGCCGCGATCCAGAAGCTTGAACAGCTCGCGAAGGACAGCCGTGTTCAGATAGGCGTCTGTCAATTTCGACTGATCGCCTCCGCCCAGCCAGACCCCCGTTGCGTGGGTCAATGGCTCGACGAAAGCGGCATCGTCTGCCTTCTGCCGATCACGCGTGTGCAGCAGGTCCACCGAAGTGACGTTCTGGTTTCTCCAGAAGAGATAACTCGACGATACTCCGGGACGATCGGCATACTCGCTGGCCGTCGGGATGACGACGAGCCGTGCTTTCTTGCCTCCCGCCAACTCGAGGAAGCGATTGCGAATCCCCTCCGTCACCTTGCCGCCTCCCACAATTACCAGCGAACCGGCGCTCTTCAGCGGCAGTGAACGTGCCGTTCCCGCAGAGGCAGCCGGGGCCGATGTCCGTGGCTCAGCGGCGGCAAGTGTGGCGGGGAAAGAGAGAAAGAAAGTCGAAAGCAGGGATGAGAAACAACCGGCCAGGAGAGAGGCGGCACTGGTCCGGTGAAGCAAAAGCGTACGCATCACGGGCACCTCGTGTGACTGGGAGGGCGAGACGGTAGAGTACCGCAGGGTGACCGCATCCAGAGGAGAACCGCGGAAGGAGGCTGGATTCCGAACCGCAGGGAGGGATCACTCATCTATAACTAACATATCTTTACCAGAGTCACACAAAAAGTGCGATAGGAAAAAATGGGTGGACTTAGCCAGTTGTACCGGGAGCAGCGTTACAACCCCTAAAATCCCTCAAAAACGGACGTCTGGGTTTGGCGATGCCTCCCCAAAGCGTCTTCCACAACTCGGCAGACTCGCGGGAGGAATGGTATGGAAGTGGTCGGCATCAGGGTTCTGCGCGGCCCCAACATCTGGGCCACTATCCCGGTACTCGAGGTGCAGGTCCACCTGGGACGCCTCAGAGATTCCTCCAGCAGCTCGATCCCCTGCTTCATCGATCGGCTCACGACCTGGCTGCCCTCGCTGGCGGGAAATCGTAGCGCGGATGGGTTCCTCGAACAGCTGCGCGAGGGGACCAATCTGGCTCGCGTTCTGGAGCGCGTCACACTGGAGCTCCAGTCGCTGGCCGGCACCGACGTCCGCTTCGGGCAGACGACGGAGAAACCCTCCGAGCCAGGCACCTATCAGGTCGCAGTCGAATACGAGCATGAAGTTCTCGCCCGCGATTGTCTGGGAGTCGCGCGCGAACTCTGTCTGGCGGCAGTCGAGGCGCGGCCCTTCGAGATCCAGAGGACAATCAATCGGCTGCGTGAGCTCGAATATGATCTCCGCTTGGGCGGCGGTACGGCCGCCATCGTGCGCGCGGCGCGGGCGCGCGACATCCCTGTTTGCCAGCTCGACTCTGAAGACCGACGGATGTATTTACTGGGACAAGGGACCCGCCAACAGCGAATCTGGTCCGCAGTCACCGGCCAGACCGCCGTCATCGCCGAACGCATCTCCCAGGACAAGGAGCTCGCCAAGGGCTTACTCCGGGCCGCTGGGGTGCCCGTCCCCAAAGGAAGGCCGGTCAAGGATGCCGAGGACGCCTGGGAGGCCGCCCGCACTATCGGCGTTCCCGTCGTCATCAAGCCGAGGAACGGCGAGCTGGGAGAGGGGGTTGGACTCTTCCTGACCACCCGCGAACAGGTCCTGGACGGCTACGCCGCGGCGCAGGCGATCAGCGCCGACGTCATTGTCGAGAAGTTCGCCCCCGGGGTTCATCACCGCTTGCTGATCATCGGCTATCGGCTCATCGCCGCCGTCCGGCGCGATCCGCCGCTGGTCGTCGGCGACGGTCTCCGGACGGTCTCCGAACTGATCGAGGAGGCCAATCGCGACCCACGCCGCGGCAAGGACAACTCACACACCCTGTGCGCTATCCTCTTCGACGAGACTGCCGTGGCCGTCCTGGCGGAGCAGGGTTATCAGCCCGACTCGATCCCACCGCCCGGCACCAGGGTCTTGATCCGCAGGCACTCCCACATCCGGGATGGTGGGACCGTCACCGACGTGACCGACCTGGTAGCTCCCGAAGTTGCCGCACGCGCCATTGATGCGACGCGGGTCATCGGACTCGATGTGGCGGGCCTTGACGTCATGGCCGAGGACATTAGCAGGCCCCTGGAGGAACAGGGAGGAGTGATCGTCGAGGTCAACTCTCGCCCAGGTCTCAATGTCCACCTCGAGCGCTGGACCGGCACCTCTCGTCCAGTCGGCGAGGCCATCGTCGATCTGCTGTTCCGCGTGGGGGAGAGCGGACGCATTCCGATCGTCGCCATCACCGGGACCCGCGGAAAGACGACCACGGCTCGCCTGATCGCCTTCCTCCTGGCCTATGCGGGCCGCACGGTTGGTATGAGCTGCGGCGATGGACTCTCCCTGGCCGGCCGGCGGATCGGCATGGGAGGGGACAGTGACCTGGAGAGGAGCCGCTCCGTATTGATGAATCCCCTGGTCGAGACCGCCGTACTGGAGACAACCAGGGAGGGCATACTCAGCGAGGGACTGGGCTTCGATCGCTGCGACGTTGCGGTGGTGACCTGCATCGCTCCGGGAGCGGAACTGCCTCAGACCGAGCGGGGATTGGTGAGAGTGGTCAATCCCGGCGGCGCGGCAGTACTCCGGGCGGCTGATCCGCGGGCAGCGGAGTTGGCCGAACATTGTCCGGGGTCGGTGATCTACTTCGCCCAGGACGACGGCGACCCACTCATCGCCCGCCATCGTGCCGGGGGAGGTCGTGCCGTCATGGTCCGGAATGGTTCAATCCTACTGGCCAAGGGAGATCGGGAAGAAATGCTGATTCTCGACCGGATACCTGGCCTCCCTGTCGAGAATGTCCTTGCCGCTGTCGCAGCCTGCTGGGCGTTGGGGATGACGGGGGACGCGCTTGCCGCCAGCCTCAGACTGCCTGGAATCGTCGATGCAGGCCAGGAGGCAAGTTCACAAATAGCGTTCCAGCAGCCGCCGTGAGAGCGGATCGAGGGCCTCCACGTTCGCGATCAGGTAGCGAATTCCATGCGCGTCGATCACCATCGCCCGCCCCTCTCCCAGACGGCGAACGTCGTCCTCGCTGTTCAGGATGAACCGGGCGACGCCGCGATCCGTCTCGACTTCCCATTCGGTCGGCTCGACGACGCCGCTCACGCGCAGCACCCGGCGCAGTTGCGGTAGGAACTCGCGCCGAGGCAACTCCTCCTCAAGCAGCTGCCGCGTTGGCTCCTCTACCTCATCGAGGGCCTCGATCCAGACCAGCTCGCGCCCATCGGTCCCCAGCAGCGAGATGCCCCGGCGCGGGGCCGTGATCGGAAAGCCGCGCACCACCTCGACGCCGGCGTGTTCTCGGCCCTCGTCGTCGGTCAGCACGAGCCGGCCCCAGGTGTCCAGATGCAGACGATAGGCCTTCATAGAACGAGTTCCTTCGTCAATTCCTTCTGGGCGCGATGCAGCCTGGCGTAAGCGCCATCCTGCTCGAGTAGCTCATCGTGCGATCCCACCTCGACGATCTCGCCCTGCTGCACGACAACCAGCCGGCTCGCCCGCCGCAACGTGCTGAGACGATGAGCGATGGCAATGGTCGTTCGGCCGCGCGTCAGGTTCTCAAGCGCCGCCTGGATCTCGCGCTCTGTCTCGGTATCGACCGACGACGTCGCCTCGTCGAGGATGAGCAGGCGCGGGTCCATCAGCAGCGCGCGGGCGATGGAGATGCGCTGCCGTTCGCCGCCGGAGAGCGACTGCCCTCGCTCGCCGACCAGGGAGTCATACCCATTGGGCAAGCGCAGGATGAACTCGTGAGCCCGCGCCGCCCGCGCCGCGGCAACGACTTCCTCGCGGCTGGCCCCTGGCTTGCCATAAGCGATGTTGTCCGCGATGGTGCCGAAGAAGAGGAACGGCTCCTGCAAGACGATGCCGATATTGCGGCGATATTCTTGCACGGGAAACGAGCGAATATCCACGCCGTCAATAAGGATCGCCCCGGCGGCGACGTCGTAGAACCGGCAAACGAGGTTGATGAGCGTGCTCTTACCCGCACCCGACGGTCCCACGAGGCCAATCATCTCGCCCGGCTCGATGCGCAAGTCGAGTCCGTGCAGCACTTCGCGCGAGCCGTACTTGAAACGCACGCCATTCAGTTCGATGCGGCCTTCGAGACGGCCGGGATGCACCGGCTTGACCGGCTCCGGGACGCTCGGCACCCGATCGAGGATCTCGAAGATGCGCTGGGCGCTGGCTGCGGCCCGCTGCACGGCCGTCACCATGCGGATCATCGACTCGATTCGGCCATAGAACTTCGCGATGTAGGCCAGGAAGAGCGTGATGACGCCGACGGTGATGGCCCCCTGATAGGCCTGATGGCAGGCGAAACCCCAGACGACGAGCAGGCCGATGGTCGTCAGGAGCGACACCGCCGGCGTGAAGAAAGACCAGAGCAGGTTGACGCGATTGTTGGCCCGCAGCAGACGCTGGTTGGCGTCGCGGAAGCGGCCGATCTCGCGCTCCTCCTGGGCGAACGCCTTGACGACGCGGATGCCGGGAATGGTGTCGGCCAGGATGCTCGTTACTTCCGACTCGGCGACGCCGGCGCGGCGAAAGTTGCGCAGCAGCCGGCCGCGGACCCATTGAGCAAGCCAGACAATCAGCGGAAAAGGCAACAGCGTCGCCAGGGCGAGGGGAGCGTTGATACGCAGCAGAATAATAGAAGTCATCACGATCATGATGCCGTCGGCCGCGAAATCGACCACGTAGGACGACAAAAAAGTGCACAGTCGCACGGTATCGGAGTTGATGCGCGAGATCAGGTCGCCGGTCCGTTTGCCGCCGAAGTATTCCAGCGACAGCGATTGCAGATGAGCATAGGTATCCTGGCGCAGATCGGCCGTGATGTATTCGCTGGCGTAGTTCAGCATCAGGAGCCGGCCCCAGTCGAGCAACCAGGCGAGAATCGCGGCCCCGAGCAGTCCGCTGAGGAGCCAGGGGACCAGTCCGAAATTGGCCGGCTGTCCTGTCTGGTGCGGCACGAGGACGTCATCGAGCAGCGGCATGGTCAAATAGGGCGGCACGAGGCCGGCCGCCGTGCTGGCGACCGTCAACAGAAACCCGAGCAGGATGAGGCGGGCGCGCGAACGTGAATAGCCGATCAGCCGCAGCAGCGAGGCGACGCGTGGCGGAGTCGATTCGGGATTGCACGCCTGACAGATACCGTCGGCTCCCAGGACGGCCCCGCAACTTGGGCAAACTGTACTATCGAGGGTGGGT
Organism: Gemmatales bacterium; assembly: GCA_038221045.1. Lineage (GTDB taxonomy): Bacteria > Planctomycetota > Planctomycetia > Gemmatales > Gemmataceae > JBBRIK01. The sequence continues at coordinate 8,064 of JBBRIK010000019.1, read as the reverse complement.
ACTCCGCGTTGCGCCTTGAGGAACGCCTCGTGCCGCTGGACCAACCGGCTAGCGTCCCTAGCTCGCCCAGCCGTGTAGCGAAAAAGGGCAAGCCGGCCTGAGCGGTTGAACAGTTCGAGGCTACCGACGCCGGACTGTTCGCGATAGCTGAGCGTGGTCTCGGCGGTCAACGGCCACGACTGCCATTCTGGGTCCCGAGGAGTGCCATTCGGGGACGGGGAGGAGACGCCGAGGAGACGCCTGTCGGTTACTAAAACCAGACCCGGAGCGTAGAAAAGGCGGTCGTCGAGGTCTGGCTCGAACCATGCGAGAAGCGTCTCCTGGGATTCGAGCCGGGCTTCGGCCTCCTGCCGCCAGTGTTCCGGCAGACTTTGCCGGGTGTCATCCGAGCTGCTCAAGTTTGCGCACCCCTCCTCAGCACACCGATGTGTGCCGCTTGCCCGATCCGCAATACCGGCACAGATGTTGCATTCGTTCGATGCGGAACTGGTCGAATGCTTCCAACTACTTATATTGATAACGCGAGGACCAAGCACGCCCCTACGATGAAAGCGAGAATCGGAACAGCCGCGCGAACAAAACGTCAGAGGTGTTCGTCAAGAATCACAAGTGCGAGTGCAAACTCAGTCGGGTTTGCTCCAAGACTGGTTCCTGAAGCGGACCGCTTCGTACTTCCCGCTTTCTGTTTCCGAGGTGTCGGCCTCCTTCTGGGAGGCCGACACGCTGCAAGAAGATGCTGAAGGATAAGGGCGTTAAACTCCTGGTCTCTTTCCAAGTAGACGAATGGACACACAATCTTCTTCAGGTCGGCACGAATTGCGACAGGAGGGCGGTTCTCCGCCACCCCTCTTTCTCTTCAGCCATGGGAGAACCGGAACACTGTTTCCTGTCTCCTCCTTCCACTGACGAACGCCACAGGGCGACGGGTCTCTGTTAGCTTTGCGAGTGTTCTCGATCCAAACTTCCCGGTCTGCCGGATGGGGCAAGACGAACGTGTAGTCGTCGTGTGCCACTTGCGCGGCTGACCGATTGTTCTCTCCCGTGAGGGACCACCATGCAATTTCGCAAAATCCTCGCTCTGCGAGGTCCGAATATCTGGGCGAACTATCCCGTCCTGGAGGCGTGGCTGGACCTCGAGGCGCTGAAGGACTCACCCTCGGACCAGTTAGCCGGCTTCAACGAACGGCTCATGGCCTGGCTGCCGAGCCTGGTCGAGCATCGTTGCAGCATCGGCGAGCGCGGGGGATTCTTCGAGCGCCTTCGTCGGGGCACCTGGCAAGGCCACATCATCGAACACGTTGCCCTCGAACTGCAAACGCTGGCCGGCACCGAGGTCGGCTTCGGCCGGACCCGTGAGTCGTACGAAGAGGGTGTCTACAAGGTCGTCGTCGAATACGAGAACGAGGACCTTGGCCGAGCCGCTCTGGAGTCTGCTCTGCGCATCTGCCTCGCGGCCGTTCACGATCAGCCCTTCAATGTACAGGAGGAAGTCGAGAGCCTGCGCGAGCTGGCCCGGCGCAAACTGCCCAATCCCAGCACGGCTGCTCTCCTGAAGGCCGCCCGCGCGCGCCGCATCCCCGTTCGTCAGCTCAATGCCGAGGGCTTGCTCTGCTTCGGCCACGGCAAGAACCAGCGCCGGTTGCTGTTCACGCAGCCGGATCGCACCAGCGCCGCCGCCGACGCCATCGCCCACGATCGCGAGTTGAGCCTGTCACTGCTTCGGGGCATCGGACTGCCGGTTCCCGAGAGCGAGACCGTCCACGACGCCGAGTCCGCCTGGACCGCTGCCGCCGAACTGGGATTGCCGGTCGTTCTTCATCTGGTACAGGAGTGCGGACGTCCCCAGGCCGTGGGCAATCTGCACACGCACCAGCAGGTCCTCGACGCTTACGCCCAGCTCTCCAACGAGAAGGGCCGAATCCTCGTCGAGAAGCAACTCGCCGGCGCGGTCTGGCGTCTGCTGATCGTCGGCGAACGGCTCGTCGCCGCCACGCTGACGCACGCGGCTCATCAGGACGGTGTCGCTGTGGGGACCGACGTCACCGCCACCGTTCATCCGGAAACTCAGGCGCTGGCGATCGAGGCGGCTCGCGTCATCGGCCTGGACGTCGCCGGCATTGACGTCGTCGCCGGGGACATTCGCCGGCCTCTGGAAGCTCAACGCGGCGCCATCGTCGGGGTCGATCCGCGCCCCAGCCTTCAGGCTCACTTGCAGTCGGGGAGTACCGAGCAGCCCGCAGCCGCTGCCATCCTGAAGCGCCTCTATCCCGAAGGGCAGAACGGCCGCATTCCCATCGTCGGCGTCACCGGGGTCAATGGCAAGACGACGACGACGCGGCTGATTTCCCACATCTCCTCCCGGGCGTTCAAGTGCGTCGGCTTCACCTGCACCGAGGGGATCCACATCGACGGACGGCGCATCGAGTCGGGCGATTGCAGTGGTCCCAAGAGCGCGCGCACTATCCTGCACAATCCGCGCGTGGATGTCGCCGTGCTGGAGACGGCGCGGGGCGGCATCCTCCGCGCCGGTCTCGGCTTCGACCGCTGCGACGTCGCCGTCGTCACCAACATCGGCGAGGGTGATCACCTTGGACTCGGCGACATCGACACGGCTGAGGAGTTGGCTCACGTCAAGCGGACGCTGGTCGAGGCAGTGTCGAAGACGGGGGCGGCCGTGCTCAAGGCCGACGATCCCCTCGTAGCCGAGATGGCCGAGGAGTGCCGGGGCGGCGTCATCTTCTTCTGCCGCGATGGCAAGCACGCCGTGATGGCCGACCATCGCGCGAAACAGGGCCGCACTGTCTTCGTTCGCGATAACCAGGTCATCCTGGCCGAGGCCGAGCAGGAGATCCCGCTCATCAACCTCGAGCGCGTGCCGTTGACGCATCGAGGCCGTATCGGCTTCCAGGTGGACAACGTCCTCGCGGCGGCGGCGGCGGCCTGGAGCCTGGGTATCAAGTGCGAGGCCATTCGCGTCGGCCTCGAGACCTTTTCCGCCGACCTGAGCAAGAGTCCGGGGCGATTCAATCTCTTCGAGATCAATGGCTCGACGGTCATTCTCGACTATGGCCACAACGCCTCGGCGCTGGCTTGCCTGATCGAGGCGATCGACGAGTGGCCGAAGGCGCGGCGCGTGGCCGTCTACTCGACGGCGGGTGATCGGCGCGACTGCGATCTGATCCGTCAGGGCGAGCTGCTCGGCAACGCCTTCGATCGCGTCATACTCTACGAGGACCACTACCTGCGCGGCCGCAAGGAAGGCGAGATCATCGGCCTGTTCCGCCAGGGGGTCGAGAAGGGCGTCCGCACTCGGGAGATCGAGGAGATTCGCGGCGCGGTCAAGGCGATGGAGTACGCTCTCACGACGGTCGCTCCCGGCGAGGTGCTGCTGTTGCAGGCCGACGTCGTCGATGAGTCGGTGGATTTCATTCGCCACTACCTGGCGTCGTGTCTGGAAGAGCAGCCGGTGACGCTCGAAGAGAAGGCCAGCGAGCCGGCCCGAGAAGGAAAGACCGGACGAACTGCCGCCGTCCTACGCTAAACGAACCTTCCCCTTTGGGATCGACGCGACATTCACTTCCCTCTTTGCCGCTTGTGGCTTTGCACACTTCTGCAAAGCTACATGAGGCAAAGAGGGAAGTTCTTTCCGCACCGCTCCCCCAATGGCGTCATGGAGCTATTGATGAGTCACCTGCTGGCCCTGGTCCTGATGCTGCTCGTCTCGCTGGCGGCGATTGCCGGCGAGGTGCCACCTCCTCATGTCGTCCTCGTCATTCACGGCGGAGCGGGCGTCAAACCGAAGGACAAGATGACGCCAGAGATGGCGAAGCAGTACGAGGCCGATCTGACGAAGGCACTCCAGGCCGGCTTCAAGGCGCTGCAGAAGAACAAGGGGGGCAGCCTCGATGCCGTCGAGACCGCTATCCGAGTCCTCGAAGACTCGCCGTTGTTCAACGCCGGCAAAGGGTCCGTCTTCACCCACGAGGGCCGCAATGAACTGGACGCCTCCATCATGGAAGGCAAGTCGAAGAAAGCCGGCGCCGTCGCCGGAGTGACGATCATCAAGAACCCCATCACGGCGGCCCGCGCGGTCATGGAGAAGTCGCCGCACGTCATGCTGACCGGTCGCGGCGCTGAGTTGTTCGCCACGCGGCAGGGACTGGAGGTCGTTGATCCCTTGTATTTCTGGACGAAAGAACGCTGGGACGCGCTCAAGGAAGCCCTGGACGAAGAGAAGAAGATGGACAAGAAAGGCGGCTGGAAGCCCCCTCTGAACCGCTATTTCGGCACTGTCGGCGCGGTCGCTCTCGGCCGGGACGGCACGCTCGCGGCAGGCACCTCGACCGGCGGGATGACGAACAAGCGCTTCGGCCGGGTCGGCGACTCGCCGATCATCGGCGCGGGCACTTACGCGGATAACGCGGCCTGCGGCGTTTCCTGCACGGGGCACGGCGAGGTCTTCATCCGCTATAGTGTCGCGAACGACGTCGTGGCGCGAATGAAGTACAAGAAGCTCGGCGTCAAGGAGGCGAGCCAGGAGACGCTCGACAGTCTGCCGAAGGAGGACGGCGGAGTCGGCGGACTGATCGCACTGGATGCGAAGGGCAACGTGGCGATGCCCTACAATACGGACGGGATGTATCGTGGGACCATCACCAGCGACGGCAAGATCAAGGTGATGATCTACGAGGAGAAATGACTTGCCTTGCCGCTTGCGGCTTCGCACGGTTCAAAGACCGCTAAGCCGCAAGCGGCGAAGAGGAACGCCATGCAATTGCTCCGAGTGTGGACACTGCGCGGAGCGAACCGTTGGGCGCCGGTCCCGGTTCTCGAGGCCGAAATCGATCTCGGTCCCTCTCCTCCGGCGGACCCTTCCCACGTCAAGGATCTCGCTCTCGACTATCAGCGCCGTTGCGGCAGCGACGTGCGCTTTGGCCACACCGTTCCCATGCCCGGCGAGGGACAGTACCGCGTCGTCGTCGAGTTCGAGGAGGAGGCCGTTGGCCAGGCCGCCCTCGCCCTGGCGCTGGATGTTGTCCGCGATCCATCCACGGACTACGCTGCTCGCCTCGCGGCCCTGCGAGAGCTCGCGAACGACGTCTGTCTCGGTCCCTCGACCAGGGCCATCATCCGAGCCGCCCGCGCGCGGCGCATTCCGATGCGCCGCCTCGGCAGCGGCAGTCTCGTCGTTCTGGGCCAGGCTTCCCGGCAGCGCCGCGTCTGTACCGCCGAGACCGACGCCACCAGCGCCATCGCCGAGACCATCGCTCAGGACAAGGAGTTGACGCGCAACCTGCTCCGCGCGGTCGGCGTTCCCGTTCCGGAAGGCCGGCCTGTCGAGAGTGCCGAGGATGCCTGGAAAGCGGCGGAAGAGTTGGGCCTGCCTGTCGTGCTCAAGCCACGCTATGGCAACCACGGGCGAGGCGTCGCCACCAACCTCTCGACGCGCGAGCAGGTCGAACGCGCCTATGCGACCGCCCTCGAGGAAAGCCAGTCCATCATGGTCGAGCAGCACATCCAGGGCGACGATTATCGTCTGCTGGTCATTGGCGGCCGGCTGGTCGCCGCCGCTCTGCGCGAGCCGGCCCACGTCATTGGCGATGGGAAATCGACGATCCGGCAACTCATCGACGAGGTCAACAAGGACCCGCGCCGCAGCGATGGCCATGCGACGGCACTGAGTTGGATCAAGCTCGATCCCGTTGGTCTTGGCGTGCTTGCCGAGCAGGGTTTCGCGCCGGACTCGATTGCGACCGCCGGCCAGCGCGTGCTGATCCGCCGCAATGGCAACCTCAGCACCGGCGGCACGGCCACGGACGTCACCGATCTCGTCCACCCGGAGGTGGCCGCCCGCGCGGTGGACGCCGCCCGAGTGGTAGGACTGGATATCGCCGGCGTCGACGTCATGGCCCAGGACGTCCGCCGCCCGCTCGGGGAACAGGGGGCCGCTGTCGTTGAGGTAAATGCCGGGCCAGGGCTGCGCATGCACATGGAGCCATCGGTGGGCAAGCCTCGGCCAGTAGGCGAGTGCATCGTGTCTCTGTTGTTCCCCGATGGGCAGACGGGGCGCATCCCCGTGGTGGCGGTCACTGGCGTCAACGGCAAGACGACGACCACTCGACTTCTCGCGCACCTGCTGCGCGGGGCCGGCCGGGTCGTCGGCATGACCTGCACCGAGGGCATCTGCATCGGCGAGCACTGGACGGAGAAGAACAACTGTAGCGGTCCGCGCAGCGCCCGGACGGTCCTGCTCAATCCGCGCGTCGAGGTCGCGGTGCTGGAGACGGCCCGGGGCGGCATCCTGCGCGAGGGCCTCGGCTTCGACCAGTGCGATGTTGCCGTCGTCACCAATATCGGCAAGGGCGACCATCTGAGTCCCGATGGGCTGGACACCATCGAGGATCTCGCGCGCGCCAAGCGCATCGTGGTCGAGGCCGTCGCTCCAACGGGGACAGCGGTCCTCAACGCGGCGGACCCGCTGGTGGCCGCCATGGCTCAACACTGTCCTGGTGCCGTGACCTATTTCGCCAGAGACGGGAGTCAATTCGTTCTGGCCGGGCATCGGGCTACTGGAGGGCGCGGCGTGTTCGTCCGTGACGGAGCGGTGATCCTGGCCACGGGGGATCGCGAGGAAGTGCTTGCTCCTCTGGGCCAGGTGCCGCTGACACACGAGGGACGGATCGGTTTCCAGGTCGAGAACGTTCTCGGCGCTGCCGCGGCAGCCTGGGCGTTGGGAGCGCCGCTGGAGACGATCCGGGCTGGACTCGCGTCGTTCGTCGGCGATACCCGGCAGGCTCCCGCGCGGTTCAACGTGCTGCACGTTGGCGGCGCGACCGTGATCGTCGATTACGCGCACAACACCTCGGCGGTGGACGCCCTGGTCGAGGCCCTCGATCAGTTCCCCCCCTCGCGGCGTTCCATTGTCTTCGCTGGCTGTAGCCGTGGTGATGCCGATCACACCGGCATGGGCCAGGCGATCGGCAACGCCTTTGATCGTGTCGTCCTGTGCGCCATCCCGGACGAGGCGAGCCAGGCGCGGCGCGGCTACGGAGAAGTACTGCGCCGCGGCCTCGCGGGCGGCAGTCGGGTCACCGAAACGGTCGAGGTTCGAGATGAACTGGAAGGCCTCGAACTGACCGTTGGCGGGCTCCGTTCTGGTGAGTTGCTGGTCCTGGGAGTCGATGACATCGAAGCGGCACTGGCATGGCTCGATCGATACACGCAATGAGGTTGGCGATGGGGTTTTCCCAGGACCGCCGAGATGACCTCGGCGGTTCCCCCTCTCGGCGCTCGAAGGAGTGATGATTCCCCTTACTTGATTTCCCGCTCGGGCGGCGTCGGGTGCAGAACGAGACGCTCAAAGGCGAATCGCCCCAGTTTCCAGCAGATCACAAGAAACAACAGAGCCATCAATCCCGTGAAGGCGGGATGGAAGAAAAGCTGATACCAGCCCGTAATCGAATCGTCTTCCATCGCTTTTTTCCGGTTCCCCTTGAGCTCTACCAGGTCGTTGAACTCAGGCCAGATCTCGGGCGGCAGAACGAAGTAGTGGATGCACCAGTAGGTGATGAGGAGGACGACTCCCAGGGCGCACAGAATGCCGGGCAGGAGCCACATGAACTTGTCTTGCCCGGTCAGGTCCTTGATGCGGCGTTTCGACATGGTGACGCGCGAGCGCGTATGGAAGCCACAGGCCAGGCAGACGACGGCGTCCGGACCATCCATCTCGGCCGCGCACTGCGGGCAACGATTGGCCGCCATGTCGTCGTTGCCCATGTCATAAGCCTTGCCGTCGTCGTTGTCGTCGTCCGCGAACTTGAGAGGAGCGTCCTCCTTTTTCTCCTCGGCGGGCGCGGCCTTGACGGCTTTTTTCTTCACCTCCTCCGTGGGGGCGGTCTTCGGGGCCTTGATGACAAAGGCATGTTCGCACTTCTTGCAGCGAATCTTTTTGCCGATCGCGGACTCCGGGGCGCGGATTTTGGTCTTGCACTCCGGACAGCTAATGACCATCGTCTCGGCGGCCATGGGAGTCTCGTCGTCTGTGGTCGTGTTCTTGGCAATTCG